>NZ_JADBTX010000039.1:0-39275 GCF_020245945.1 Microcystis sp. M015S2 | reverse complement strand
CTCGCGAATACCGTCGATATCTACGGGAGGAGCGGCGATAAAGGCGATGATGAAGCAGGTGGTGGCGGTGAGCAGGGTGGGGATCATGATCACACCGAACCAGCCGACATAAAGACGGTTGTTGGTGCTGGTGATCCACTGACAGAACTGCTCCCACAGGGAAGCGCTCTCGCGCTGTTGTAAGGTGGTGGTCATTGGTTTATGATTCCTATTAAGTTATCGAGGTACGATTGATTTGATGATGTCTCTATCTTAGAGACTTTGTATCGGTTTGTAAAGGGGGTTGACAAAAGTATTACTTGTCGGGGTGATAAGGTAGGCTTATGGTCGGTAGTCGGTCGAAGCGCTCGATTTACCGGCGATAAACCATAAAGCACCTTTTCTTGTGAGACAGAGAATGCGGTTTCGCGTAGCGAGTGCTTTGCGTTGGCTCTACTTATAATCATTTCAGATAAGTCTGATACAGTCTAGACCGACAAAATCCTTATGAACTCTGGGATTGATATTCTCAATCTTAATTGAAATGACTATAGTTCCCTGAATGTGATTAAAACCAGTCGCAGTGAATCGGCGCAATCTAAGGAGAGAAAAAAAACGGAATCAAGAGAACTTTCGCGTGCATAGTTTTCGGACTCTATTGGAGGACTTGGGTACGATTTACTTGAATATAGTATAATGTAGGATTAGAGAGGGAAGTTATCGTTTTTCTAAGATAACTCGACCGGCTTCTCTGCAACAGAAAGCGTTAGATTTATTAGGGGTTTCCTTAATTTGTAGCCAGTAACGAGCGGCACAAATTCTCTTAATCCCTGCCACAGCACAGGTTATGGCCTTTTGTCAACGGGGAAGTCTAGATCTTTAACAAATCTAATTGCACTGAAAGATTAATTTAACCTTGATCTGTTGGGACTGATTTCTTAACCTTTTAATAAATTGATTTTTCCCCCAGTCAGGCTAGAATCAGTAGGATTAGCATCCAAGATAATCGGGGTAACTTTGGTTAATCTGGGGCAATATAGCCTAAAAAAACGCCCAAAATAGTCAAATTTAGGCTGAAGTGGCTTCTTTCTAACTGTTTAATCTATTATTTGGATATTAGACTCTATGGCTAAAGCTCCTAGCGTAACTTCCGAAATCGATCTTAAAGATTCGCAATATTACTTTAACCGAGAATTAAGCTGGTTAGAATTTAATCATCGTGTGCTTTATGAGGCACTTGATCCTCGGACTCCCCTACTAGAAAGATTAAAATTTACCGCCATTTTTTGTGCCAATCTCGACGAATTTTTTATGGTACGGGTGGCAGTTCTTAAACAACAGGTAGAGGCAAATGTAGCCGTTTTAAGTGCCGATGGCAGGACTGCCTCGGAACAGCTAACCGAGATAAGTAAACGTCTGCGTCCCCTTGTGCAACAGCAGGATCATCTTTTTGAACACACCCTGAAAAACCTATTAGTAGAACAGGGAATTCATCTGATTAACTATGTGGATTTACATCAAGAACAGCGCAATTATCTCCATGATTACTTTGAACAAAATATTTTCCCCGTTTTAACTCCCTTGGCGGTGGATCCTAGTCATCCTTTTCCCTATATTTCTAATCTTAGTCTCAATTTAGCCGTAGTCGTTCGCGATCCCGACACCGATAAAGAACTATTTGCCAGGGTGAAAGTGCCGCAGGTTTTCCCCCGTTTTCTGGCATTATCCAAGGAATTACGCCACCAAGACGGAAAGGCTTCGATTTGGACGGGAGTACCCCTTGAACAGGTGGTAATGCACAATTTAGAGGCACTTTTCCCCGGCATGATCATTCAAGAATGTTATCCTTTTCGGGTGACGCGCAACGCTGACATCTCCGTCGAAGAAGATGAGGCCGATGATTTATTATTAGCGATCGAGGAAGAAGTACGCAAGCGCCGCATCGGTAAATCGGCAGTACGTCTGGAAATTCACAGTTCTACCCCTAGCAATATTAAAAACCGGATTATGCGCGATCTGGGACTTGAGGAGATCGATGTTTACGATGTGGATGGACTGCTAGGACACAAGGATTTATTTTATTTTCTGTCTTTACCCTGTCCCGAACTGAAAGATCCGCCTTGGAATCCTGTCACCCCACCGGTTTTACAGGGATTGCGAGAAATAGTTGACGGCAACGAAGACGGGATCCTAGAACAGGATGGCGAAGATATTTTTACTTTAATTCGCAATAACGATATTCTCGTTCATCACCCTTACCATTCCTTTAGTGCCTCAGTACAACAGTTTATCGCCCAGGCTGCCCATGATGCCCATGTTTTAGCGATTAAAATGACTTTGTATCGCACTTCCGGAGATTCCCCGATTGTCAATTCCCTGATTGCAGCGGCGGAAAATGGTAAACAGGTAGCGGCGTTAGTGGAGCTAAAAGCTCGCTTTGATGAGGAAAATAACATTAATTGGGCGAAAAAGCTCGAACAAGCCGGAGTTCACGTTGTTTATGGCTTAGTTGGTCTTAAAACCCATACGAAAGTGGTTCTCGTGGTCAGAAAAGAAGGGGATAAAATCCGTCGTTATTTCCATATTGGCACGGGTAATTATAACCCAAAAACGGCTAAATTATACACTGATTTAGGCCTACTTAGCTGTCGCGAGGATTTAGGGGCAGATATCACCGATTTATTTAACTTTCTGACCGGATACTCCCGTCAGCAATCCTATCGCAAACTTTTAATTGCTCCGGTGAGTTTGCGAAAACGGATGTTAGCAATGATCGATCGCGAGGTCAAAAACTGTAAAAATGGCGGTACGGGGCGCATTGTCGCAAAAATGAACTCTCTTGTCGATAAACCGATTATAGAAGCCTTATACGCCGCTTCTCGTGCCGGTGTGCAGATTGACTTAATTATTCGCGGCATCTGTTGTTTACGACCTGGATTGCCGGAAGTGAGCGAAAATATCCGAGTAATTAGCATTATCGGCCGCTTTTTGGAACATTCCCGCATTTTTTACTTCTACAATGGTGGTCAGGAGGAGGTTTATATTGGTAGCGCCGATTGGATGACGCGGAACCTGACTCGTCGCGTGGAAGCAGTGACACCCATTGATGAACCAGCGATCGCCAAGGAACTGGAAGAAATTCTCGGGATTATGTTGTCAGATAACCGACAAGCATGGGAATTACAATCCGACGGCAGTTATATTCAGCGTCGTGCTGCCAACCAGGGACAGGAAAGCAGTACCCATGTAATTTTAATGGAAAAAGCCCTTAAATCTGCGGGGGTTAGTCCATAGGAACAGTTATCAGTTACCAGTGATCAGAGGTGAGTTTTCGGTTCACTGTTTACTGATCAAAAGCAGCCTAACTGGTTGAGAGGTTTGATCTGTATTTTCTCAACCAGTCAAATCAAGCAAGAATCCTAATAATAATTACCGACTTTGCGATGGTGAACGGCCGTTAAACTATCAGGTTTAGAAACGCGACCATCGGTGACTTTATTGTAAACAATCCAGTGGTCAGCACATTCCATGCGACTAACTACCTCACATTCTAAATAAGCGAGAGCATCGGCTAAAATTGGGGAACCATTATTAGCGGTACGAGTATTGACTCCTGCAAAACGATCTTCCCCCGGTCCGAAACGTTTTAAAAAGTGTTTCATCAGGGTTTGATAGTTGCCTTCTTCCAGAATATTTAAAATGAATTGATCCCCCACTTGCATTAAAGACTCGATCGCCCGATCTTTGGCCACAGCAACGGTAAAACCGGGAGGATCAAAACTTGCTTGAGTTACCCAAGAAGCGACCATTGCCCCGCTTCTGTCTCCTTTCTTGGTGGTAATAATATATAAACCACCGCTAATCCGTCCGATGGCTTTATCAAGGTCAGTATCGAGGGATTTTCTTTGTTTAACTTTTACCTCTTGGGTTAATAGTTGTCCCATATCTGTACCCGCTTCTTCACAGCGTTGATAGAGACTCTCGTTAGGAGTTTCTGTGCTACGAATGGGATCGAAAGCTTTGGTTAAGCCAACTTCACGAAACTTATTAAATAGAGGTAAAATCGGTTCATCATCACCCCCTTGACATTCAAACATTCCGAGGTATTGTTTGGGGTTAACCGAGGCGAGAATTGTGCCTAGATTCCCCGTAATTTCTTGGGCATTAATACCAGAAACGGGGGGAGTACCGATGACGATTCCCACCGCAGAAGAAGCTAATTCTTTTACCTCTTGGGGACCGGCAGATTTCAGGTCTAAAGTTTCTACAGCTACACCGGTTTTAGTAATACCTTTAGCAATCGATTGACAGAGGCGATCACTATAACCATAATCGGAAATATAGAAAACAGCAATGGTTTTTTCTGCCTTAGTTTGTGCCTGACTCCAATCACGATAACGGGTCAATAATTCAGTAACATTATGTTTTAATAACGGTCCATGACCATTAGCCACGAGATTAATATTACCTAGGGGTTCCATCCGTTTCATCGCCGCTAGTACCGAACGAGCATTAGGAGCCATTAAACATTCATAATAGAAGCGATAATCTGGTTCAATAGCACTTAATTGCTCATCGTAAAGATCATCGGAACAATAGTGCATTCCGAAGGCATCACAGGTAAATAAAATTCCCGAACCGTGATCGTAGGTAAAAATAGTATCGGGCCAGTGTAAATTAGGAGCATTAACAAATTCGAGAATGTGACCATTGCCTAGGTCTAACTGATCACCATTTTTGACCAGTTGACGTTGAAAGGGATGATGAACTAAATTCTCTAAAAACTGAATTGCTACTTTTGCCCCAACGACGGTAATATTGGGAGCGAGTTGCAGCATATCTCTGACTAACCCACTGTGATCGGGTTCGGTATGACTGATAATTAAATAATCGATTTCTTGGGGGTTAATTAATCCGTTGAGACTATCAAAATATAGTTGACGGAATTTTTCGTGAGAGGTATCCACAAGGGCGATTTTTTCCCCACGAATCAGATAGGAGTTATAAGTCGTACCGTTTTGTAATCCGAATTCAATATCGAAGCGATCGCGATCCCAATCGAGGGAACGAATAGCGGTGGTGTCTGCGGTGAGATCGGCCACCTGCAGGGTGAGACGTTTTGTTTTGACTGGTGTAGCAACCATCGAACCCCTCCTTATTGTTAAGTTTTTTATACTTTGTCTCTATTGTGCCACGAGGAAATAAGGTATGGGGATTTATTTTCCCATAATTACTAATAACAGTTATCTTAATGGTCAGGGAGGAGTCGATCGTCGATTTGAGCAGAAACGCTCTCTAGGTATCTGTAGGAGGAAATGGGTGTTATACATTCCAGTCAAGGTGAACTACTTCCTCTGTCACGGGGGATTGCCTCAAAACCGACTTACACCCAGTTTTTGGTCTTACATCTCCGACCTAGGCAGTATTCCCAGTTCTTATTTGGTATAAAGTATCGTCAGGTGGACATTACCCACCCTACTATTATTTATTGAATTTTAACATTTAATTTATAGGTGGCATTGCCGCGAGTTCCCCCTACAATTATTTCATAATTTCCAGTGGCAGGTAATTTTAAACTAGATTGGGTAGCTTCTGTTTTCAATATTTCCCCATTCGGTGCAATCACATCAAATACGGCATTATTTTCTAACGATGTAATGTTAATATCCATTCTCTGTCCTCGATTTGCTCTTAAGAGATAAATATTTCGACTCCCTCGCACAACCGATTGATTAACGGTGGCGCTATTAGTTCCGGGTGCAAACCGGATTTGAGCAACTAAACAAGGTTGTCTTTGATAAACCACTCGTCCCGTATTCAAAGAATCTGAAGTTAACGTCCAGATTTCTTGAGTTTTTAGGGTGCTTAACTCAATTTCTGTCGTGATATTTAAGTTTAACTGATTCCCCTTTCTTGTTCCTTGTAAAGTTTGATTATAGGAAGTATAATAAGATTCTTGTTCGTTCTGAATCGTAGCTTCTACCCGACCCGTGACTTGATTTCCCTGAATATAAATCCTCGCCGTAGAATCCAGATCATCATTAGCAACCGAAAAACAATAACCTTGAATCGAAGAGGCATTGGGCGCTTGAACAACTTGTAGGGGGAAATGATTGGCCATCCCGGGTGTAACATTCAGTAAACTGGCAAAAATGACTACACATTCTAATAATTTCATCATAATCATGACCATTCAAAGTTTTCACTAATGCTAAACTAATTATCGCCCCAGCCGCCATACCTGCAATTCCCCGTTGACAAAAAGCCATAACCTCTAATCAAACCCCGCAAAAACAGTTTTTGGGACAATATGTGTATTCCCTTGCTGAATTTGGGTCTGTTAAGTAATACTAAATCCTGTTTAGAAGGCATAGGGGAGTGGGAATTATGAATTATGAATTAGGGAGAGGGGAGACCAACTCGTGCGCGACGTTCGGCGAAGACTTCGGCGTGAGCTTTTGTCGAACGCTCAGTCGAGCCGTTGCGGGGGGAAGTAGGGAGAGGGGAGAGGAGATATGATTGAACCACAAAGGCACAAAGGTCACGAAGGTTGAAGAACCACAAAGGCACAAAGGTCACGAAGGTTGAAGAACCACAAACCCTACTTATCAGAGAAAGGTTAAAACTTGTCGTAAAGTGAAAGAGAGAACTATTTTGGTTATCTAGATCACCGACGGTCAAAATTCCCTTAACTGAATCGGGGATGCGCGGAGATTGTAACAAAAATTATCGATTTCTTGACAAAAAACACCGATCATGCTATCAACCGAACCTAAAATCAGCAATTCCGGACAAAAATATTTAGCCTATCAAGATTGTCTATCCCCGAATCAAACCCTGTTCCCCCTGACAGCCAAGGTTAATAACCGCGATTGTCTAGAAATCGGTGGTTGTGATGTCACGACTCTAGTGGAACGTTTCGGTTCACCCTTGTATATTGTCGATGAAGTCACCCTCCGCACTGCCTGTGGTCAATACCTGCAAGGTTTCCAGACTCATTATCCCGGAGAATCTAGGGTAATTTATGCCTCGAAAGCGTGGAATTGCCTGGCCGTATCGGCCGTGGTCGCTAGGGAGGGATTAGGTTTCGATGTGGTGTCGGCCGGAGAAATTCACACAGTGTTAACCGCTTTAGACCAGATCAATAAAACCGATGTGCCGATATACTTTCATGGTAATAACAAATCGATCGCCGAGTTAGAATATGCGATCGAGCATAACTGCATTATTATCGTTGATAACTGGCTAGAGTTAGAAAATCTGGTTAAATTAGGCGAAAATCGTCCTGATACCTCTATTCCGATACTGTTGCGGTTAACCCCCGGCATCGAGTGCCACACCCACGAATATATTCGCACGGGTCACTTAGACAGTAAATTTGGTTTTGACCCCCATCAAATCGAAGCGGTATTTGACTATGTTTTAGCTAATCCGCAGCTGAATTGTCTGGGTTTACACGCTCACATCGGTTCCCAGATTTTTGAACGTCAACCCCACCAAGACTTAGCCGCTGTGTTGACAGACTGGTTTAAATTAGGTTTAGAACGGGGTTTACCCCTAGAGCAATTAAACGTCGGTGGTGGTTTAGGAATTCGCTACCTGGAAAGTGATGACCCCCCAAGTATCGAGGAATGGGTGCAAGCGGTGTCCTTAGCAGTGGCTAAAGCTTGTCAGGAAAGAGGTATCGCTTATCCGCTGCTCATTGCCGAACCGGGACGCTCTCTGATTGCCACCGCTTGCGTAACGGCCTATACAGTGGGTAATCGCAAAGAAATCCCTGAAATCCGCACCTATATCGCCGTCGATGGCGGAATGTCCGATAATCCCCGACCGATTACCTATCAATCGGTTTACCGGGCCGTGGTCGCCAATAAAATGAGTCAAGAATGTCAGGAATTGGTGACAATAGCTGGAAAACATTGTGAATCTGGGGATATTCTAATTAAGGATATTACGCTACCGAAAACCAACCCGGGGGATATTTTAGTGGTTTTAGCCACGGGAGCCTATAACTACAGTATGGCGTCTAATTACAACCGCTTACCCCGTCCGGCGGCGGTAATTGTCCAAAACGGAGAAGCCAATCTCATCCTTGAACGGGAAAATCTGGCGGATTTGCTGCGTCAAGACCGCTTACCCAATCGACTCTCCTTGATATAAACCTCATCGCTATCGTCCCCCATGTCGGGTTTTTTTCTGGACCCTCGCCGGTTATTGTCCTGGATTCTCAGCCATGGTCTGTCAGTCCTAGACTTTGGGTTAGTTCTCCTCCTTACCTATATGCTGCTGCTAATTATCGGCGAGCGGCGTACCTTTTGGATGGTGCGAGGACTAATCTATTTAATGCTGGCCTCGGTGATTAGCGATGCCCTAGGATTGCGCTTGCTGGGGTTAGTCCTAGAAAAATTGATTTTAGGGGCAGCCGTGGCGATTGCTGTGATTTTTCAGTCGGAATTCCGCCGTTTTTTAGAATTATTGGGCAAAGGTCAAGTGTGGGAATTATTTAAAAAAAGTTCCCCCACTCCCAAGACCGATAATGTCATTGATGAGTTAGTGGACGCGGTGAAGGATCTATCTCAAAATCGCACCGGTGCGCTGATGGTATTAGAAACCAGTGGCAATCTCGACACCAAGGTGTTTGTCAATCCGGGGGTGACGCTCAATGGCCAAGTATCTAAAGAATTAATTCAAACTATTTTTCAAACTAAAACTTTACTGCACGATGGGGCCGTATTTATTCGGGGCGATCGAGTGGTGGCCGCGGGTGTTATTCTACCCTTATCGGAGCGCAGTACCTCTAGGCAATTAGGCACCCGTCATCGGGCGGCCATGGGCATTACCGAAAGGCTAGATAATTGTATCTGTATTGTGGTTTCTGAGGAAACTGGCTCGATTTCCCTCGCGTCGGGGGGTAATTTGGATCGGCCCTTAACCAGTAGTAAACTAAAAGAGCTTCTCGAAGCGAAGTTTTCTCCGTCGGGAGAGGGGGAAGTGGTCGCACCGAGTTGGGGACGTTTAGGGCGTACAATTGGCTTAAAAGGTCGTCTAATCTTAGAAAAGTTCTCCCGTTCGCCCAGCGCAACCCCCAAAGATAGAAAATGACTCTTAAACCGAGCTTGTCACCAGAATTACCTACGGATTTAGATAAAAACCGTTTGCCTCAGCACGTCGCAGTGATTATGGATGGGAACGGTCGTTGGGCGAAAAGTCGTGGTTTACCGCGGATTATGGGCCATCAACGGGGAGTAGATGCACTAAAGGACTTGCTGCGCTGTTGTCGTGACTGGGGGATTCCCGCTTTAACCGCTTATGCTTTTTCTACGGAAAATTGGGGTCGTCCCCTAGAAGAAGTAGAGTTTTTAATGACTCTATTCGAGCGGGTTTTGCGGCGCGAATTAGAGGAAATGATGCAGGAAAATGTTAAAATTCGCTTTATTGGTAATTTATCAGCCTTGCCAGAGTCTTTAAGACGGGAAATTGCTAAATCTCAAGCAGAAACTAGCAAAAATTCCGGTATTCAATTTACGGTAGCTACTAATTATGGTGGCCGAGAGGAAATCGTACAAGCTTGTCAGGCGATCGCTCGTCAGGTGCAACAGGGTTTAATCTCCCCGGAAGCGATCGATGAATCTCTCTTTGAACAGTATCTTTATACTGCCGGGATTCCTAACCCAGACCTGTTAATTCGCAGTAGTGGGGAAATGCGAATTAGTAATTTTTTACTCTGGCAAATGGCCTACGCGGAAATCTACGTTACCGACACCCTCTGGCCCGATTTCGATCGAGTACAATTTCACCGCGCTTTAAAAGATTATCAGGGTCGTCATCGTCGTTTTGGCAAATTATAGGATCTGCAGCCCAAATTTAGCGAAATAGCCACTGTGGAGCAGTTAAAGGACAATTTTTGATTTTTCACTTTTTATCTTAAACTCCCTAGGGCAACGGTTAAACTGGGACGAGAGGGACGTTTGTGATCCTCTCGATTTCCCCAATACGGTAATCCGTAAATCGGCCAGAGCTAGACTTTTTCCCCAGCTAAAATAAAATGGGAGGGAGAATAACTATCGACGATAAGCCGTTTTAAGATTATGGGATTCTTTGACTCAGAAGTGGTTCAACAGGAAGCTAGACAGCTATTTGAAGATTACCAGTCTCTCACACAACTGGGCAGCGAGTACGGGAAATTCGATCGAGAGGGTAAAATCATCTTTATCGATAGGATGGAGGAGTTAATGGAACGCTACAAGATATTTATGAAGCGTTTTGAGTTATCTGAGGATTTTTCCGCCCAAATGACCGTAGAACAGCTAAAAACCCAATTAGGTCAATTTGGTATGACTCCGCAAATGATGTTCGACCAAATGCAGCAAACCCTTGAGCGGATGAAGGCAGAAATTCGCTAAAATTGCCGATATTTATCGGGTATTGGCTGTCTTTTGCCCGATAATGCTCTCTCGCTGTTTACTGCTCGGAAAATTGGGGTTTCTGCGGTTTTTTGAGAACGATGATCTAATAATTTTAAGTAGGTTAGCTGATGAACTCTAGGCCAGATTCACAAGAAAATATTGAGCCACCTCAGTATAGTGAAAAAACTAACCGCATTCAGGCGATCAGTCAACTGATTAAGGCGATCACCCCGTTAATTTGGGCTATAGTTGTTCTAGTGGTTATCGTGCCTCTTTTAGGGAAAATTTGGCTAGGAACTGCCGGCAATGAACCGTTAAAAACTAAGGTTGCTACCGAAACTAACCTAGAGGTTCCCGTCAGTATAACCAAAAAATCTAACAGTAAAATCGATCGAGAAATTAGCCAAGCTTTACAGACAGCGAGAGCCAATTCTCAAAGCTTTGCCCTAGGAGAAATTGAGGGATGGGTGGAGGAGTTGATGACAAGAGTAGATCAGGGTTTTCTGCCTTGGTATTTTAACTATTTCAATCAAAAACAATTTGAGGGTAAGGCCTTTTTAAGCGGATTATACTCCTCGATCGCTCACTGGGTCAATACAGATAATCCACCCCCGGAACAGGTAGTGGCAGAAAATTTGACCAAAACTATTCAAACCGAGTTTACTAAACGGGTAATTCGTCCCCAAGAGGCCCAATTGCGTCTAGAGAGAATTACTAGGGATGCCGTTAATTTATATGTCAATAATTTAAGCAATGAATTAGAGAATATTCAGGCCAGTTATCAAATTCCCCAAGGTAAATGGGACCGTTATCTTAGCGATATAGCCATAACAATTCAAGATACCGAGGGCAATATTTCTAACACATCAATCAAACTTTTAGTCGGTGGTGCCACTGCTTTGGGAGTTAAATCTCTGATCCCAGTGATGAAAGTGGGCAGCACAGTTTATTTGTCCCTAGCGGGAAAAACGGGGGCGAAAATTGCGACTAAAACCGGTGGAGCAGTAGCGAGTAGTTTTGGGGCAGAATTAATCGATCCAATCGTGGGAATTGGTTTGATAGTTTGGGATTTATGGGACTATCAGCACACGGTAAACATAGAAAAACCGATTCTGCGGGATGCCATTTTTAATTATTTACAAGAAGTCAAATACGATCTAGTCAATAATCATCAAGGTAGCGTCCTTTCCTCTATTTATCAAATTGAGGCCAGTGTCAATAAATCCTTAGTGAGAACCTAAATAAAATCATCAAATTCTAACTGCGCCATCGTAAAATCTGTGCTTTAACGGGGTTGACAAAATCCCGTTTTTCTGCTTGAGATTTCTCGTATTCTTGCTTAAGGCGATAATACCATTTGGCCTGGGTATCGGCATCATCAATTAACATCAAAGCCGGATGATAACTAAGTCCTTCCTGTTGTTTAATCACCACATCGCGATCCTGTTTGAGGAATTGTCGGGTTAAATAACGCAAAAGAGGGGTTAAAAATGCCAACCAAGGAATCGTATAGTATAAACTTTGATGGACTTCGCAGTGATTTTCATCGATGGGAGTAATTGCCGTAAAAGCACAGGCTAAATGGCGGTCGCCTCGTAGTATTTCTGTACGCACCGAGGGCAATTCAAAAACAATTTCAATCGATACTTTATTACCCAAAATTTTATAAGGTTTCGCACTTACAGGCATATCATAGGGGGCAAGACGAAAACCGAGGGGAACAGGTTCGTATTGTTTTTCTTTGACCCGAAATTGGCGCGGACCGCTGCGCCACCACCAAGAAGTATGAACGTAGGGACCGTGGGCCGGATCCATCAATCCCACCACTGCATGGTCAATATTGCAGTCAAAAGTGATAGTTTCGGCTATTTTGGGGGTAAGTTTGCCAAAATCGCTAATAGTCGGCACAGGAGGCAGATTTTCTCGATTAATTTCTCTTTTTGAGTCTGCCGGAATAAACACCCAGATATGACCTTGTATTTCGCGACAGGGATAACTGGTGACGCAAATTCTGCTAATATCAAGGCGATCGTGTTCGGTTAATGAGGGGATCTCAGAACAAACGCCATCGCTAGTATTAAATTTCCAGCCATGATAGCAACAGTACACCCCATCCCCTTCAATCCAGCCATGGTGCAGCGGAATGCCACGATGGGGGCAAATATCCCGCAATGCGAACACTTCTCCATCCTCTCTCCTGCCAACAACAATCGGTTCACCTAGCATTTTTTTGGCCATTAGCTGACCGGGTTTCAGTTTATTTGCCGGTGTGGCCACATACCAAAAGTCGCGCAGTAAGCTAGTCATAGGGTTTCTCTGGAGAGCTTCGATCGTTCATCCTATCATCAGAAATGAAGATTATGACCAAGACTAGGGCAGATAATTTATGGACGTAACTGGATTCGAACCAGTGACCCCATCGATGTCAACGATGTACTCTAACCAACTGAGCTATACGTCCGCACGAATTGTTATTATAACACGATTGCTTCTAATTAGGCAAGCCCCTAGGCAATAAATTGATAGCCAATTAACTTATAAATTAACTTGGCAGTGGTAAATTCCGAGACCACCGAATCACTAATCGGGGCCAATTCCATCACATCGCAGCCAATCACCTGATGAGTTTGGAAAAGACGACGGAGAAAGCCTAGGGTTTGATGCCAACTTAACCCCCCCGGTTCAGGTGTTCCCACCCCCGGAATTAAAGCGGGATCGATGCCATCCACGTCTATAGTTAAAAATACCTTCTCGGTGGTAATTTTGGCGATCGCTTTTTCGATCCAATTCGGATCACCGGCGATATCTCGATCCCAAATCACGGGAATCTGCTGTTTAGCGATTAATTCCGCTTCTTCTCGACAAATAGCCCGAATTCCCACGGGTAAGGTCGGTAAACCCATTTCTAACACCCGACGCATCACGCAGGCGTGGTTATGGTGCGATCCTTCGTACTCAAAACGCATATCGCCATGGGCATCAATTTGAACCACCGTAAAAGGTTCCGATAAAGCCTGTCGGTAAGCTTGTACTACTCCCGTGGTGATAGCGTGTTCACCCCCGACGGCGACGACAAATTTATCATCGGCGATTAAACGCGAAACTGTAGCTGTGGTGATGGCTAACATCTCCTCGGCGGACAATTGCGGTTGCTGACGGGTATCTGCGATCGCATCATGGGTATAGATGCCCACTTCTAAACAGGTTTCCCTCTTAAGTTCCTCATCATAGGCTTCCAATTGTTGGGAAGCGGCAATCACCGTCGCCGGTCCAGTTTCACAACCCTTACGATAGGTGGTGGTGGCTTCGTAGGGAATCGGCAGGATCACGGCCTTAGCTGTGGCGTAAGTGGCGATCGCTTCACTACCTAAAAACTGTTCGCTACCGGTGGCGCAAGACAATAACATGGGCAAGTCACAGAAAATTTTAGTCCAATCCTCTATTATAAATATTTTGATTATTTTTGTCTATCACAGCCTTTCTTATCAACCTCAACTGATCCCAAACATATCTACTAAGTAGGGAGGCACAATTATTTTTAGGATGGGTTAGCGGTAGCGTAACATGAGCCAGCGTTGGGTTTCATGCTTCAAACCAACCTACGTTCATCTTATATTTAATTCCACCCACCTACTTATTGAGATAACTGCTGTAACGATAGCTTAACACCCTTTACCACTGTCAACCTAACTTCTAATTAGGTTGCTTAGGTTTTTCGAGTTGCTCTTTAACTAATTCTAAGGGAAGTTTTAATACTCTAGCAATTTGTTCGACGGTTAAGCCTTCCTTCATCAATTCTGTGGCGATTTCGAGTTTATATTCTTCAGCAATATTATATTTTTGTAATTGATTTTCTGGTAGTTGATTACAGATATGACCTTTATTAATTTGTACGGGATTTATTACATTAAAGTTATGAGAGACATTATAATAATACCTTCGCAGACTAGACTTGAGATTAGCTTTATTAACTTCTTCTCCTAATATTTCCGATAAGGTTTTCCATAGCTTACCGGCTACATCCTTGACATATTTCTCAGAACGATGATGATTTTTAGCGATTTCTGTATATTTTTGGTGATTAATCACCCCTTCTAAGATTTCAGACTGAACATCATCTAAATTCTCTCCTGTATAGGAGAAGATGAGATTATCAACAGTTGTAATTAAAGAGTGAATATCAAAATTGTTCATTTTTAAACACAGAATCAAGATTAATAAGCTTTTACCCGACATTATACGACATAATAAGATGTACGGTCAATTTAATATTATTTTTAGATTTAAGTTATTTTTCTTAATACTGCTTGATATGACTTTATATAACTTTAAAAGCCTTGACAGTTAACTTTGATATTGTTTACTCTTTGATGAAGTTCATACTTTTTGATTTTAGGAGATTTAACAATGAAATGGATGATTAAATCAGTTTCTTTTGCGTTAATACCATCTTGTCTATACCTGTGCTTATTTACCTCAAAAGTTGGTGCTTTTGGTAAAGGCCCTTGGTATCTAATTACTTTTTCATTAGAGTATGTAACAAAACCAGCACTAGATGGTAATGGGAATCCTATATATGATAATAAAGGAAATCCTGTCTATGAGACAAAAATTGTACTTGATCCCCCACCATCAGATCCTGTTACAAGATTTGGCACAGAGATTATCTACAATCCAAATGAAGTTCAAATATCTGAAGATTCTTTAAGTTATGGGTTTCTGTGCGAATTTACTAGCAACGGAGGTTGTCCTACTAATGATGGTATTTTATCAGCTACATTTGGTTCGCCTTTAGGAAATACTAATACAAGTTGGAGCTTCAATATTAATAACCAAGCAGGATTAGCAACCTTAAATGCTGACTTTTCTAATAATCCTGTCGATGTTGAAGGTCATACATACTTTTTTGGTTTTACAACTTTATGGAGTGACACTAAATATTTTTCGCAAAGCACTGTTACTCTTCAAAATGAGTATTGTAAAACAATTTCTACTGAGACAACTGATCAAAATGGTTGCGGCGAACCTATCCCCGAACCCACCTCAACCCTAAGTATTCTTTCCCTGGGAATACTTGGTGCAGGTGCAACCTTAAAACGCAAAGTAAAACGCTTTCATTCAACCGAAAAAGAACCCACTAAGGTCGGTTAAATTGCCTTTTTGTATAACTCATTCCCCCTTAATTTTAGACCAGTTGAGGGGGATTTTTATGCTCTTGCTTCTCCCTCGTGTATTTTTAACTTAATATTTGCTATAATAAACGAAGGGTAAGCATCAATCATCTTCAAGCGATAGAAACTATTATTGAGGAACGACAAAATGAACTTAGAAATGCTTGGGAAAAACACTTCTCAAGCTGAAGTAACTCATATTTCTTTCCATGGAATATGGATTCTGGCAAACAATGAAGAAATGTTTCTTTCCTATCAAGATTTTCCTTGGTTTCAAGATGTACCTATTAGACAAATTTTAAATATATAAGAGCCTTTTCCTAATCATTTTTATTGGCCAGATTTAGATGTAGATTTAAGCAAAGAAATTATTAAAAATCCTGAAAGATTTCCTTTAAAAGCTAAATTCTAGTTTTTATCTTTAATTAAGTTTTTGCCGTAGATGCCACCTTAAAACGCCAAGTGAAACGGACTCATTCTCTTAAACAAGAACCCAAAAAAGTAGGCTAAAATGTCTTTTAAAAAGTCGAATAATTGTAAATTTTTGTCAAGCGGTGCGGTCAGATATAGGAATCATCGCTAGAATGAGCCTAATTGTCAGGAATTTAGTTAAACAAGGTTTTTGGCAATATGCTAATCTGGCTAACACGCTTTTGGGCGTGATATAGGGAAAAGTTCTGGCGATTGCGCCTAAATAGAGTGATATACAGAAAGTTGACCCATATCGTTACCCCAGAGAGTGTTATACAGAAAGTTGACCTATAATATGTAGTTATGTTTTCAAGAAAAGAGAAGAGAAGAAATGTTATCAAAACTTCTAAGTAAAGCTGTACAAAAAGCTCAAGAACTACCAGAAGCAATTCAAGACGAACTGGCAGAGCAGTTTATTGAAGACATCGAAAATGAAATCAAATGGCAAGAAACATTATCTAAACCCCAAGACAGCTTAATTCTCAAAGAACTTGCTCAGAAAGCTATTGCGGATTCAGAAAACGGACAGACTGAAGAAATGGGATTTGATGATCTATGAAGTCGGAACTAAATCCAGATTTCGTCGGCTTATTTCAACAGCTACCAGAAAGAGTGAAAAGAACAGCCAGAAAAAATTACAAGTTATGGAAAGATAACCCAAGTCATCCAAGCTTAGAATTTAAGGAGGTCAATCAAGAAGACCAGATCTGGTCAATCAGAGTCGGTATAGGTTGGAGAGCGCAAGGGAAGAATCAAGAGTAAGAATGTAATTGTTTGGTTTTGGATAGGCTCTCACGCAGAGTATGACAAATTGTTAAAGAAGTTGTGAACCAAGAAACATAACAAATCACCGCACCCGAAATAATAGTGAAATTTTGTGACAAAGTGCAGTGATATCTAAGAATCTTTGCTAGAATTTCGCAAAGCTTCTGTGATAAGTTTCCTTAAAGGAGATTGTTTGCAGTAAGCTAATCTGGCTAACAGGCTTTTGGGCGTGATATAGGGAAAAGTTCTGGCGATTGCGCCTAAATGGGGTGATATACAGAAAGTTGACCCATATCGTTACCCCAGAGAGTGTTATACAGAAAGTTGACCTATAATATGTAGTTAGACTCATATTATCCAAGTCAAGGTCGTATGGCTCATTATTGGGGCAGAAAAATAGTTACTGTGTGGAAAGTGATAAGTGCCGTGAAAGGCTATCGGTGCTCAAAAGTTGGTCAAACAATAGAAATTACAATGGATGGCGGCAAGAGTTGGTAATATTATCTAATTAGAGCCAATATCTAGTTAAATAGATATGATATGGCTTCAAAAAATGGTCGTATCCCTAGCAGCCGTAGGGTGCGTTCCCTAAGGCAACTTCTACCGCTCCAGCGATCAATTTTTGGGGAACCCACCATGCCCATTGATTGAAGCTGTAAGTGCGATCACCGATATTGTAGATCTTGTAGTGGATTGTTTCAGCTAATTTGGTGTATTAGAAAAATGCTAGAAATTCTATAATCTAAGACTTTAAGCCGAAATCTATTGCCCTATTTTAGCTGAAACAGTCCAGTAGGGTGCGTTAATGAAATGTAACGCACCTTATTTTTGCTTATGTAAACAGTAATTTGAATACGATGACAATTTTTTAGCTAGACTAGAATAAATTATTGCGCTATGCAATTAAATTATACCTTTCAATCTAGGAGCAGCCATGCTAGACACAGCAACTCTTGAACGACGCTTGATAACCCTTGAACAAGTAGTTTTTGATCTTCAGCATAAACTTGAAAGTAAGCCTAGCTCTGACAATTGGCTCGAAGGACTAATAGGTTCAATCTCCGATGACTCAGCTTTTCTGGAAGCTCTAGAATATGGACGCGCATTTCGGCAGTCTGACAAACTTATTGATGACACTGGCAAATAATTGTGAAATATTTGCTCGATACCGATCACATCAGTTTTTTACAGCGCCGTTCTAGTTTAGAGTTTAGCCGATTAATTTTGCGGATGTCACAATATCCGATCTCAGATTTTGCTTTGTCGGTTATTAGTTTCCATGAACAAGTAATTGGCGCTCACAGTTTCATCAATCGCGCTCAGACGAATAGCGATTTGGCTCGCGGATATGCGCTGCTGGTAGAAACCCTCAATGGTTTTGCAAAGGCTCCAGTTTTGCCTTTTGATGCTGAAGCGATCAAAATATTTGATGAGATGAGGAGGCAAAAGGTTTGCGTGGCGACAATGGATTTGAGAATTGCAGCGATCGCTATTGCCAACAATTTAGTGTTGCTTACCCGAAATACTGGCGATTTCAGCAAAGTTCCGAACTTAATAACCCAAGATTGGACAGTGTAGCGCAGAAAGCGCGATGCCGAAGGCACTGCGTAGCAGTACGCCATCGTCCTAGGGTGCGTTCCCTAATCTAACTTCTACCGCTCCAGCGATCGATTTTTGGGGAACGCACCATGCAGATTTATTGAAGCTGTGGGTTTAAGTGCGATGCCGAAGGCACTGGGTAGCAGTACTCCAATCTTGTAGAGACTTAGTAGGATGGACATTAGCTCATCCTGCAGACCTGTGGGATATTATAGAGAGGTCTCCAGAAGTCAAATCGCAATCGGGAGTTAGTATATGCAAGCTATCCTTTTAAGCCGTGAAGAAGTTGCTCAACGTGCAGAGAAACTGTACGAAAGCAGAATCCGCCAAGAGGTGGAAGTTGAAGAAAACATTGGCAAGATGGTCATCATTGACATTGAAACAGGTGACTACAAAGTTGATGAAAATGGCTTACACGCTGCTGACTTATTGAGCGAGAAACACCCCCAGGCTCGGCTCTTTGGGATCAAAATTGGCTACAACGTTGCTGCCGCTTTTGGTGGGGGTGTTATGGAACGTGTAGTTAAGTGATTTCAGGTATTGTGGCTAATGGACACCCGATCATCACTATCCCATTTCGGATTCCAAATCGCGCTGACTTTCCGATTGAGTTTGTAGTAGATAAAGGATTTACAGATGAGCTTTGTTTACCATCGGAGGCAGTAGCATTACTGAATCGTCCTTTCAGGTACGATATGCGGGCGAATTTAGCAGACAACAGCCAAGTAATGCTGCCTCTTCACAAAGCAATTATTATCTGGAATGGTGAGGAGCGAGAAACTCGTGTATTTGCCACAGGGCGGCGACCCTTGGTGGGAACTGCTTTATTAGATAGCCATGAACTTGTGATTCAGTTTACGGAAGGTGGGTTGGTAACAATTGACGAATTGTAGTTCTCAGCATTAGCGCAAACGCAGGCTAACTTAGCCGTTATACTGAATCGGTTTTTAATAGTATGATTAACTCCCAATCCAACTTTAAAAACCCGCTCCCTTTTCCCCACTTTCCACTCCCCCATACCTGTTAAACGGGATTTAGTATCAGAGCGATCGCTAGATTAAAGGTTAAGTTACGACTTTACTGGTCTAATTCCGACATCAGAAGTCAGTTTAAATTTTGACTTAGGAGGTGATGGGGAAGCTGTTGCTTGAGTTCCCGAACCCACCTCAACCCTAAGTCTCCTTTCCCTGGGAATACTTGGTGCGGGTGCAACCCTAAAACGGAAAGTAAAACGCTCTCATTCAACCGAAAAAGAACCCAGTAACGTTGGTTAAATTGCTTTTTTTATATAACTCATTCTCCCTTAATTTTAGACCAGTTGAGGGAGATTTTTATGCTCTTGCTTCTCCCTCGTGTATTTTTAACTTAATATTTGCTATAATAAACAGAGCGTAAGCATCAATCATCCTGATTAGATGTCTGCTGAGTCCAAATGTTTTCCGAGAAGATGGCTATCGCTTCTTTTTCTTTTCCCGCGAAGAAACAAGAATGCACGTTCATGTTCATTGTGCAGAAGGAGAAGCTAAATTTTGGCTGGAACCACAAATTGAATTAGCTCGTAATCATAACCTATCTCGAAAACAACTTCAAGCGATAGAAACTATTATTGAGGAACGACAAAATGAACTTAGAAATGCTTGGACAAAACACTTCTCAAGCTGAAGTAACTCATATTTCTTCTCATGGAATATGGATTCTGGCAAACAATGAAGAAATGTTCCTTTCCTATCAAGATTTTCCTTGGCTTCAAGATGTACCTATTAGACAAATTTTAAATATACAAGAGCCTTTTCCTAATCATTTTTATTGGACAGATTTAGATGTAGATTTCAGCAAAGAAATTATTAAAAATCCTGAGAGATTTCCTTTAAAAGCTAAATTCTAGTTTTTATCTTTAATTAAGTTTTTGCCGTAGATGCCACCTTAAAACGCCAAGTGAAACGGACTCATTCTCTTAAACAAGAACCCAAAAAAGTAGGCTAAAATGTCTTTTAATATGATTGATTCTCCCTTAATTTTAAGAATGAAACGACCCTATCTTATTAAGGGGGGATTAAGGAGGCAGGGGGGATCGAACCTAAAATCCATCTTCAATTTAATTATAACCAGCTACTTACCAGCTCTGTTTTTAATAGCATGATTAACTCCCAATCCAACTTGAAAAACCCGCTCCCTTCTCCACACTGCTGTAACAAAAAACAACTATCCCCCGATAGCGATCGCTAAAAGTCGAATAATTGTAAATTTTTGTCAAGGGGTGCGGTCAGATCGAAGAATCATCGCTAGAATGAGTCTAGTTGTCAGAAATTTAGTTCAACAAGGTTTTTGACAAGATGCTAATCTGGCTAACAGGCTTTTGGGCGTGATATAGGGAAAAGTTCTGGCGATTGCGCCTAAATGGAGTGATATACCGAAAGTTGACCCATAATATGTAGTTATACAGCTATAGTCCCTGCATCCCTAGCTCAAAAATGTTACACTGAGCAGCCGAATTTATTGAACCATACTATAGATGACATTACCTTCTCTCCAAAGTTTGCTTTTAGCATCTGAAAAAGATATTGAACAAATTAGTGATTATTTTGATGCTCTGGTGAAAGAAGCAGTAGCAAGAATAAATCGAGGCTTTAGCATCAAGCGATTAATAAAGCAGCCTCGCAGTATCGAACCGTTACCTACAGAAATGAGGCAGTTATCGAGCTATCGCACTCGTATCGGAACAATGCTTGAATATGGCTTAAGCACGGCTATCACTGAGATACTTGAGGAACGCTATAACTCTTTATTTTTCTTTACATTTGCAACCTCCCATGAGTATCCAGATTTTTATTTTCGAGATTCATCTTTAATCCCTTTACTACGTTTAGAAATGAAAGCTGTAGATGCTGAATCTGATGAGCAAGCTGCACGCTTCGGTACGCCGACAATATGGATTAACGACGAGCAAGATTTACTCTTATTAGTAGCATGGGAGTGGACAAAAATAACACTAGAAAATGGCAGTCTTGGAGAATATCCCCATATTTTCTCAAGCTTGGTAGTGCCGGCGGGAGACATAGCAAGAGAGCGCGACATACGCCTAGAAATTACTGGGGGAAAAATCGAAGGAGAGAAGACTTTAGTTTTTAGTAGTCGCAGTCAACAGTATGTTGCTGATCCAGGCAACTATGGAAAGTTTTGGCGAATTGTTCATGCATCTAGAATTGGTTCCCCAGATCTACACCTTTCTATTCAGAAATTTTTAATTTTCCTGCGCTCAGTTGATGAAAAAGCTGCCAGAAAAAGGTTTTAAAGTTTGAATTGTCAGTCAGATGGGCAAAGCTTTTCGGATGAAAAACTAAAGGCTGAATCTAAAAAATTAATGCCCCGTTGAAGTTCATCCTCACTACGTCTTTGGCTCTCTAGGTAACTTTGATGTGCGATCTTATGTGCAGTTACTATTTCACGTTGTACGGCTAAAGGTGGCAAAGGAATTCTAGCCCCTAAAACTGCTGATCGGTTGACTCGAGGTCTACCTGTACCAGAAATTTGATAAACTAGCTGACCATAAACTATGTCACTTCTCAAGAGTATTGCCAAATATTCATTATCTACTTCAAATTGATCGATCAATGCTCCATAGCTAATTTTATCCTTTAGGTGATTGTCATTACTAGAAGTGGAAATTGTCCGAAAAACAAAGCATTCAGACGAAGCATATCCATCTTCTTCCAAGGCTTCTAATAAAATACATTTCCTCAATTCTGGACGGAGCTTTGAAAATAGAATATCTCCGCCCTTGAATAACTTGACATTGCTTTTTATCTGATTTCCAAAAACTTCAGAGACAACATATTCACCAGTTCTTGATGAAATATCTGCCAAACCAATATAACGCCATAGATCATAAGGATCTGCTTTGTCAGGTACTACAGATATATTACGCTCAACGACTAGTTCTGCAAGCTTAGGTGTTGGATATTTTGAACGCTTTAGAGTTCTTTCTGCTATAGATCTAGAAGGATGATGATACCCAACGTCAAGCCTATCTACAATAAGTTGATTAGACTTACTATAAAAACGTTCTGCCGGACAGACAAAGACTTTTGGAGATAAACTTCTTATAGAATTTTCTCCCTCTTTTTTGAAAGAATTCCAAGCATTAATTATGATTGGCAATTCATTATTTAGCACTAGGTTTCCTTTGTCATCATGACGAAAATTAGAATCGCCATTTGCCTTTCGACCAACTTCTTTGACTTCGGCCATGAAGATAGAAGGTTGGGCTTCTGTTTTAGACTTGCTGCGTTTTCTGAGGAATAGAATTGATGTTTTGACAGATGCATATGGTTTAAATGTAACTTCTGGCAAGCTAATTACAGCTTCAATTATGCAATATCTGAAGATCAAATCACGAGTATCATGATTTGTTTTTCCGTTTAAAATACTGTCATCTACAACTATTGCCAATCGTCCACTTCCACTTTTCAACCACTTGATGCAGCGTTCTATGAATAGAACTCCACGCCTCCTTGATGCTTTTCCTCTTCCAAGTTCGTAGGTACATAGTGCAGTCTCGTCTGAAAAATCACTGCCAAACGGAGGGTTAGTAATTACTACATCAAAACCACTCTCTGGTATGAGTTCATTTAGCTTGTCATTGTAGCCAAGAGAACCACCATCATTTAGGTAGTGAATCGTATTAATGCTCCCCCCATGCATTATGGTATTCATTTGTGCAACCCATGCCATTCGTTTATCAATTTCAAAACCTATAATCTTCTGATTTAGGTTTATTGACTTGAATGTTTCAATTAGAAAGCCGCCACTACCACAAGCAGGATCACAAATATATATTGTATCTTCTGTCGAAGATGTCATAGCAGAAACTAAACCAACCATAAATTCAACAACTGTTCTAGGTGTGAAAAATTGTTGATGGTCAGTTTTCTCAAAAGTATTTCTGACTAGTTCTTCATACATGAAGCCTTTAATATCAGCTTCAACTTCGGAAAGTTTAATATTCCACAGTAGTCTACATACCTTAGCAATCGCAATTTTGTCCTCCCCAAGGGAACTGTGACCATTGAGCAATTCTTTCGGAAAATAGCTGATAGCGTCTTGATAAATTTCTTTGATTTTTTCATATATATCGTCAAATGAAGAAAAATCTTTAATGGAAAATTTAGATACTTGTTTTGGATCGTCTATTTCGATTTTTTCCATGTAAAGTTTTGAGTATAAAATCTTCGTTATCTCTTCAAAACGTTCCAGTAACCCACCCCCCATAGAATCTCTAAAGGCAGCATTCATTTGTCTCGTTAGAAAACGTAGTGATCGTAAATCTAGTGTGATCGATTTCTCTTTCTTTTCTTCATCAGATCTTTTGGCTCTTTCCTCATTAAAGAGGGGAATTTGTAGAACATTTTCAGATATTGTTGTCCCAAAACGTCGCTCTTGGAGTAAACAAGTTATATCCTCTGCTCGGTAGAGGCGATAGCTATTTATTGGATCTCTAGATGGCTTAAGCTTACCTGCCTTGTCCCAGTTCCTGAGTGTCGTTGTCGTTACACCCAGTAAATCAGCGGCCTCGCTAACCGTAAAAAACTGCTTCTGCTCTTTCATGTTTTTATAAGGTTTGACTTCGATCTAAATTGTATAACCTTATAAGATGTTGTGCAATCATGAAGAGCCTCATGCACTCTGACGTTACTCAAGCTGTATAACACGTCACGGCAGCGGACGGACTAAAGCCGATTCGGGGGCAAAGGTTATCTGCCGCCGCTTATCTTAGCCGTTATACTGAATCGGTTTTTAATAGCATGATTAACTCCCAATCCCACTGGAAAAACCCGCTCCCTTTTCCCCACTTTCCACTCCCCCATACCTGTTAAACCGGATTTGGTATCAGAGCGATCGCTAGATTAAAGGTTAAGTAATGTTAAGATCATAATTCTTCATGAAGAAAGCGCATGATCGCCGAGTAACTGTAGTCAAAAATACCAAATTTTGCCCCAGTCACAATAAAGTAGGGATCAAGCGCATTCGATCGAAGCAAGAATTTTCTCCCCAGTATCTATGAATCAATCAGAAAGTTGCGGTAAGGTCTATCTCGTCGGTGCGGGTCCCGGAGATCCCGGTTTGTTGACCTTAAAAGCGAAAGTTCTCCTAGAAAATGCCGATGTTGTCCTCTATGATGCCCTAGTCAGCCCCTCGATTCTAGCCATGATTAACCCCGAGGCCGAACAAATCCATGCGGGTAAGCGTCGCGGTCGTCATTCTCTAGTACAGGAGGAAATCACCGCTTTACTGATCGAGAAGGCCCAGACTAATGCTGTGGTTGTTCGTCTCAAGGGGGGTGATCCCTTTGTTTTTGGTCGCGGGGGTGAAGAAATGCTCGATCTGATTGCGGCCGGAATTAGCGTCGAGATCGTGCCGGGGATCACTTCAGGAATTGCCGTGCCTGCCTACGCCGGTATTCCCCTCACCCATCGCGATTATAGTTCTTCCGTTACCTTCGTCACCGGCCACGAGATGGCGGGTAAATATCGTCCTCAAGTTAACTGGTCAGCGATCGCCCATGGCGCAGAAACAATTGTTGTTTACATGGGTGTGCATAATTTACCCTATATTATCGGCGAGTTGACCAAGGCGGGCAGAAGTCCAGAAACACCGATCGCCCTGATTCGCTGGGGAACAACACCGCAGCAACAGCAGTTAATCGGTACTTTCACTACGATTATGGACCAGATCGAAGCCACCGGCTTTGAGTCCCCAGCGATCGCTGTTATCGGTGCAGTGGTGAACCTTCACGATCTCTTGCAAGCGGGACAACCTTTGCTCTCCAGGACAATCCCCCCTACACCCATTTCTCCCTGATTCGGTTTCCATGCGTCAATATCAAAAATCCCTGACGATTACCACCAGTCCCAAGAATTTCCATCGTCTCACTGCCCCCATAGAGGCGATCGTGGCTGAATCGGGCATAACGACGGGATTATGCAGTATATTTGTCTGTCACACCTCCGCTTCTTTGCTGATCCAAGAAAATGCCGATCCCGATGTTCTCACGGATTTGGCCAATTTCTTCGCCAAGTTAGTGCCGGAAGATAGCAGTCTCTACTATCACTCTACCGAAGGGCCAGACGATATGCCCGCTCACATTCGCTCGGTGCTAACCCGGACATCGGAACAAATCCCGATCGCTAGAGGTAAATTAGTTTTAGGGATCTGGCAAGGTATCTATCTCTGGGAACATCGTCAGAGTCGTCACCAAAGGCAAGTGGTGGTTCATATCACCGGGGTCTGAAGCGTTGCGTATAGTTTTGTAATAGAAACTTTACTCGTACCCCTCATCGGAGTAAGATTTTTTCCGTGTACGATCAAATTGTTCGCTTTTTGAACAAAGAACTTCATATTTCGTAACAAAAGGAAACAATTTATGCGAAAATTGTTCGCTCTGGCCCTGGTGCTATCTCTCTGGTTCACCTTTGCCGCTCCAGCGTCGGCTGATTTGTCTAATCTGACCCCTTGTAGCGAAAATCCCGCTTTCCTACAAAAAGCGAAGAGTTTCCGCAACACCACTCCTGACCCCGAATCGGGAGCCAAACGCGCTCAAACCTACTCCCAAGCTCTCTGTGGACCGGAAGGCTATCCTCACCTAATTGTGGATGGTCGTTGGGATCACATGGGCGATTTCTTTATCCCTAGCATCCTATTCCTGTACATTGCCGGTTGGATCGGTTGGGTTGGTCGGGCCTATTTAATCGCCGTACGCGACAGTAAAGATGCCGAAATGAAGGAAATCATCATCGATGTTCCCCTCGCTTTGAGCAAAATGTTAACGGGGTTCCTCTGGCCGTTGGCGGCTTTACAAGAAGCCACTTCCGGTAAATTAACCGTTAAGGATTCGGAAATTACCGTTTCCCCTCGTTAATTTTTGTGTCAAACCCTTGACTTTTTATTCCCTAGGAGAACTCAGATGGAAGGACTTACTAAATTTCTCTCGTCCGCACCCGTGTTAATTATGGCGCTGCTGACTTTCACCGCCGGGATTTTAATCGAATTTAATCGCTTTTATCCCGATCTCTTATTCCACCCGCTAGGTTAAAGCCAATCTCAGGTGATTAAAGGGGATACAGAGTCCACTGTATCCCTTTTTAAGGGCAACGATCGGAGGGATTGGGAGAATATTAAGAAAAGAAAGGCACTGGAGACGACGGGGGCTAAAAATCGATAAGATACAGGTGTCTGCAACCACAGAGGTGGGACAAACCATGCTGTTAGATAGAGATTTGATGCTAGAAAAGCGGCTGCGGTATCAAGAATTACAAGAAAAATTAAAAGAGATTTGGCAGGGAGAAAACGTTCCCGAATCCGATGAATGCGATTATGATATCCTAGTTGTCCCTTCTTTTAGTATCGATCAGAGAGTCGGTCAAAAAGTGGCGGGTTTTTTACATTACGAAGAAAGATTATTATTTTCTCTGATTCGGTTGCGACATCCGAAAACTCGTTTAATCTATGTAACAGCGCAGCCACTTTCGCGGATGGTGATTGATTATTACCTGCAATTGTTGCCTGGGATTCCTTTTTCCCATGCTAATAATCGTCTGTTATTACTGACAACTCACGATAACTCTTTTCAACCTTTAACCAAAAAAATTCTGGAAAGACCGCGCTTAGTAGCAAGAATTCGGCAAGCGTTACGTCGAGATCGTGCCTACATGGTTTGTTTTAATTCTACTAATTTAGAGCGAGAATTGTCTTTACAATTAGATATTCCTTTATTTGCCTGTAGTCCAGATTTATTGTATTGGGGTTCTAAAAGTGGCAGTCGCGAGATTTTTGGTCAAGGCAATATTCCCCATCCTGACGGTAGTTTACAGGTAAATACGGTTAAAGATTTGTTGTATGAGGCAGCTAGTTTGTGGTCCCGTCAACCGCAACTAAAACGCATGGTAGTTAAGTTAAATGAGGGGTTATCGGGAGAAGGAAATGCGGTTTTAGATTTACGTCCTTTAGGGGGAATTGTTGATAGTAACAGTCTAGATTTAAGCGAGAGAATCAATCTCTTGGCTAAACTATTAGAGAAAATGAGTTTTCAAGCAAGGGATGAAAATTGGGAGAGTTTTTCCGGCAGAATTGCTGAATTAGGCGCAATTGTCGAAGCTTTTATTGAAGGAGAAGAAAAGCGATCGCCGAGTGTGCAAGGTTATATTACACCCACGGGGGAAGTGAATATTCTTTCTACTCACGATCAAATTTTAGGCGGTCCCGATGGTCAAATTTATCTAGGTTGTCATTTTCCTGCCGATGAAAATTATCGCCTACAATTACAGGAATTAGGCCTAAAAATAGGGGAAATTCTGGCAGCCAAGGGGGCAATTGAACGCTATGGAGTTGATTTCGTCGCTGTGAAGAATCCAGAAACTTTAGTCTGGGATTTACAGGCGATCGAAATTAATCTGCGAAAAGGAGGAACCACCCATCCTTTCATGACTTTGAAACTTTTAACTAATGGTAAATACGATCAAGAAACCGGATTATTTTTCAGTCAACCTCACCAAGAAAAGTATTATATTGCCTCCGATAATCTCCACAAACCCCAATACAAAGGTTTACTTCCCGATGATTTAATGGATATTATTGCTAAACATCACTTGCATTTTGATAGTAGCAGTAAAACAGGAACAGTTTTTCATCTCATGGGTGCGCTGTCAGAATTTGGTAAATTAGGGTTAACTTGTATCGGCAATTCTAGTGAGGAAGCTGCGGCAATTTATCAGCGTGTGGAACAGGTGTTAGATTGGGAAACAGAGCATAGTTCCATAAATTTAGGTTATTATTATTCTGGATTACCGATCACTTGGATATAGAAGGTTTTTCTGGCAAGAATTTGCGTTTTAGGGAATCGATAGCTCGTCCGGGTACTTCCGTCGCTTGAGCGAGAATTAAATTCCAAAGATAACCGTATTTAGGAAAATTTCTCAGGAGAATCACCTCGGCAATAAAGTAAAAACGTTTAGTTCTTTTATACTCAGGAGGATTATCTTCAATCCGCAGTTGTTCGGCTATTTCTGGCAGCCAATGACCGATAGTTTTACCTTGCTCAAAAAACTTGGCCTGAATATATAAACCTAGTAATCTATCTAAACACCAAAAGGGAATATATTTAATCGGACCAGTGACACTCATGGAAGCGGTAATCTCTTTAACTGCCGGTTGTACCAGTTCGTTTTTCCAAACTTTTTTATCAAAGTTTTCCATGTGAGGGCCCTTGTGATCTCGACGTTTCCCGATCAGGGCGCTAGGATTAAAAGGATTATCTAAAGGAGCGATCGGTGCTTCTAATAAATAAGTATTCTCTTTAAATAAGTTACTATTATTTTCTCTTCTGCTACAGATAGCTAAACTTTTTACATCGGGAATTGTTGGCCAAGGACTCTCTAATTTTTCTCGTTCACCGTAGGGAAATCCACGTCTGGCTAATCGCAATACCCAACTGTTGGGAAAGCGTTCAAAATAGTCTTTAACTAAGGTGACGATCTCCGGGTGTAAATATTCATCGCAATTGATTGTGAGAATATAAGTACCTCTGGCATTTAAAAATCCTGTACTTCTTTGAATAATTTCACCTCGTAAAGCACAGACAATCTGTTTCATGCGTGGATCATTGACTGGGGAAGGTTTGACTCCGGGAGGATGAACTAAAATAAATTCTATATCTCCCTTGACTTTCAACAATTCTCCTAGCCAATGTTCGCCAAATCCCTCGCGCATCGGGATAACGATCGATAGAAAAGTATTGGACATAAATTAACTCTTTAGATTTGCCTGTGATTTATCAAAGTTGTCTTGACCGCGATGCACTTAATCTGGTTTAAATAGCTTCTAAATATTTGCTATCGAGCAGAAATGAGCCTCGATCGAATTTTACACCCCAATAACCCCCCGGCCGGCGATCAATAACCGTGCCGATATCGTCGATATCGAGCAGCTCTGGCGGCCGTAACATAGGCATGGGATCGGCGGTTTTCAGGTAAGGGGGAATGGCAATCAGACGGACTTTTCCCCCGATGCTAATTTCACTCATGGTACTGGCTAGATGCGATCGTGACATCGTATCTCAACTTAGCATATTTCAAATCATTCTCAAGATAGATTCCCTAGGGAATAGGTGTTGTGTAAGCTGTTGCCATCCGCCTTTGGCGTTAGGTTGGGGTGTTGCCTGACCTAGCGGCGAGGGGATAATCGCAATACGAAATCTGCTAGAGCAATAATCATGAAAATCACTCATAAACTCTTGTTCTCTTCCTGGCTCTTACTGGGTGTCACGGTAGCCCCATCCCAAGTATTGGCAGGACCGTTTGTTCCTCAAGGACCGTTTGTCCAACCTGCACCTGGACCGGGTATTCCATGGCCAAAAAATGTTCCGGGTAAAGAATACAGCGATCGCTTTGACAAAGACACTCAAGAACCGCCAGTTCTAGATCCAGAACAGAATATTTACTGGGATGGCAATGGTGGTCGGCAAGATGCCTTCGACTATAGTGGCTCTCGCGCAGGTGATACTGTTACGGCAAGGGAAGTAGATGCCTTAGCTAATCATCAAGATGCCCTATTCTGGGATGTCATTGCTAATCGAGCCGCCCTACTATTCTCGACTGGTTCGACGGTAGTACCTGCGAATCCCCTTTTTGTAGGTAATATCGCTTATAACCAGCTTGGAAAACATGAAAAAAGTGTTCTTTTTGAATCGATTGGCGGGGGGACTGGTTTTTGGGCAACGCCTCCGCAAATTGATCAAGAGGGAGTTAACGATCTCGATGGTTTGGAGGTGTGGAGTTCTGTATCACCAACGTCTTCTCAATACCCTTCTCCAGCAGATCCGACTCCTGATGATGCTGATATGTACTCTTTGTTGGGAGATCCCCTTATTAACGGTATAAGAACGTCAGTATGGTACTATAACCCCATTACCCAGATCAGCAACTCCTATATTACTGCTGGTCAGATTGCCACAGCAATTAGCCCATTTATTCCGCCGACATATACTGGTGATATCGCTAATATCCTTGATCTGGATGGTTTAATGGTCTTTGATCAAGGTAGTGTAGGTCAGTGGGATCAGGGTGATGCTATTCTGTTTAGTCTTATGCCGATAGATCTCGTTGGACAAGACCCAAATAATCCATCAATATTGGATGGAGTAATCACACCCAACGTTAATGGAGGCGATATCGATGGCGGGGAAATTTGGTCTTGGCGATTTGGTCAAGCTGCTCAATTCCTCTTTCACGGTGGGCATCTCTGGGATACAGCTTTCAATGTCAGACAGGCTACCGGGGCAGTGAATGAAAATATAGATGCTTTAGAAGCTGTCGCCGTTCCCGAACCCTCTACATTCCTCAGCTTATTAACCCTCGGCACTCTCGGTGCAGCTTCAACCCTGAAGCGCAAACTAAAATCATCCAAAACATCAGAAAACTAAACCACAAAAGTAGGCTAAATTGCTTACCAAAGTGTAATTAATGTCCCTTCATTCAGTCAGTTGAGGGGGTTTATTTTTTGTCCATGTTTCTATTCATTAAATTTTATTAATAAATCGATCACAAGTATTTTTTTGTGATAGAATAGGGGCGTTTCATGCAAATATCATAAATTCTAATGACTATTGTGATTCCCAACGAAATTATACAAGCAACAGGAAAAAACGAGCAACTGTTGCAACTAGAACTGGCAATCATTATGTTTAGAGATTATCATATCAGTAGCGCAAAAGCGGCTGATTTTGCCAACTTATCTTTAATTGAATTTCGTCAAGAAGTCGCCAAGAGGAATATTTGTGTAAATTATGATAGTGTAGATTGGCAACAAGAATTACAAACCTTAAAAACCTTAGGTGATCTGTGATTGTTGTTAGTAACACCTCTCCGATTACCAGTTTAGCTGCTATCGGCTATCTTAACTTGCTCCATGATATCTATGGAACAATTATTATTCCAGTGGCTGTTTATGAAGAAATGACAGGATTAGGTTATTCAGTTCCTGGCACTATTGAAGTTCAAACCCTATCCTGGATAGAAAAGCGAGAGTTAGAGAATCGGTTATTATTAGAAGAATTACAGAAGGAATTACACCGAGGAGAATCAGAAACCATAGCTTTAGCGATTTCTTCAAATGCTGATAGAGTAATTATAGACGAGAACCCTGGCAGAAAGAAAGCAATTAGTTTAGGATTGAATGTTATTGGAATTTTAGGTATTTTATTAATTGCCAAAAGAAGAAGATTAATTCCTACTATTCAGCCGTTAATGGATGATTTGATTTTTAAAGCAGGTTTCCGTGTTAATCAAATATTGTATTTAGACATATTAAAAACAGCGCAAGAAATTGAGGAAAACCAATAACTAAAGCCTTCAAAATCTTCTTATTTAATTGTTGCTAACTAACAGTTGAGGGGGTTTATTTTTTACCTTTATTAATCAAATCCAACTTTAAAAACCCACTTCCCCACTTCCTACTTCCCCATTCATAATTCCCACTTTCCTCTTGCCTTTTTCAATCGGTTCCTAAAAAGGTCTTGATTTTAGGGAAATACAGTTAAAGGAATCCATTCGTAGGTGTTGACAATGCCTTGAAAATAATCATTAATAGTCTCTCTGGAATAGGGAACAACCCCGTCTTCACCAAACCAACGTTCATAAATTGTCACCGCTTGTTGTTGGTCACTGACGATCCCTTCCATGAATTTTAATAGCGTATAATTCACTGTATCCCGCCATTTAGAATCATTCTCAGGTAAAGTACAGGCATAGGATTCGTAGGCGTAGGGATAGGAGGGAACTATGGCTAAATTATTGGGATTTTTAGCGCTTTTCCTTAAGCCTTCTAGGGTAATGCCATCACTGGCAAAACCATCAATTTCTCCCGCTTCTAGTTTTTGTAAACCCTCGCCACGATTTTTAACTTTGACCAAAATAGCGGCGGGTTGTTGGGTTTTAATTACTGCTTCATTAGTAGTATTGGCAATCACTCCAATGCGTCTGCCTGCCAAGCTACCGATGTCATCAAGATTACTACCTTTGCGGGTGAGTAATTGAGTGCCACTGGCAAAGTAACTAACGGAAAAATCCACTTCATTTTCTCTTTTCCAAGTAAAAGTAGTGGAGCCACATTCGATATCGATAACCCCTGTTTTCAACTTTTCAAAACGATTTTGGGGAGTAATCTCAACAATTTTTAACTTAATTGGTTTTCCTAACTTCCGTTCGGTTTCTTTGCGAATTAACTCTAACATATCAAGGCTGTAACCCACCCACTTGCCTTGGGAGTTGACAAAACCAAAGGGAATAGCATCTTTACGAGCGCCCGCAGTAATTACCCCAGTTTTTTGAATGCGATCAAAGATTGCTCCCGCAAGGCTAGAATGGTTACTGGTGACGGTTAAAGCTACTGTCATCGTCATGACGGCAAGTGTACGCTTCATTTTTTTTCCTAATCTGAAAGTGACTCAAGTCTGGGACTGTTTCAGGAGACGGAGAGTTTCCCAGAGGAAGATTTTTCAGAGGAGATTGCTGGGGACAAAAAAAGAGGAGAGATGTTACTCTCTCCCCCCTTCAGTTTTTTCGACAGCATTTTAAATTGTTTTTTCAGTTGTCGCTGTCGGGCCGAACCGCCCTTGCCTTTGTCGTTACGTCCCTGACGGCGGGGGGACTCCCATCGCTTAAGTCGCATAGTTTTTAATTCCAATTTAGTCAGTTATCTTTATTTTAACAGGGTTAACGTCGGTTTGGGTTAAGGAAATCAAGGGATGACAACTCAGGCTCTCTGTCATACTAAATCCGGTTATTAAAAACTGATTATTTATTCCCCCTTTTGCCTTTTGCCTCTTGCCTTTTGCCTGTCCTTATAAGTAGCCTATGCTCAACGGATTTAGTATCACCCTGTGAGATGCTGAACTCTAGTTAACCAACCTTGTCCACCTAATTAGTATTTTCCCATGCTTAGTCAGCAACTTTGGCACAGCCATCAAGATCTAGTACAAGCTTGTCTAGAACACCCTTTTGTGCGAGGTATCGCCACAGGAGAGCTTAAACGGGACTGTTTCGCTTTCTATGTCGGTCAAGATGCTTTTTTTCTGGAATCTTTCGCCCGTGCTTACAGTATCGCCGCTGCTAAAGCTCCTGATTGGCAGGGATTTACTAGCTTTCATCGGTTAGCGGCGGGGGTATTAACGGAATTAGAATTACATGAAAATTACGCTTTACAGTGGGGGGTTGACCTGAGAAAGGTTCAGCCCGCTAATGCCACCCGTCGCTATACGGATTTTCTTCTCGCTACCGCTTGGATGGGTGACATCGGTGCGATTGCCGTGGCGATGAGTCCCTGTATGCGTCTTTATGCTTATCTGGGTCAACAATTAGCCTTAGAGCCGATTTCTGAGAATCCTTATCAAGCTTGGATTGATAGTTATAGTGGGGATGAATTCGCATCTTTAGCAAGCCAGTTAGAGGAATTGGCGGATAAATACGCCTTGATGACGGAAAATATCTCTTTATCCTATCTTTATGCCCTTAGTTGTGAACTGGATTTCTTTAGTGCCGCCTACAGCCGGGGCAAATCTTAAAGTTTTCCCGTCATAATGTTAAGAAATATAAATAACGCTAAGATTAAGGTAAGCAAAATCGTCATTATAAAAATAATGTTCCCTTCGCAACCCGCCGAAAACGAACTCCTGAAAACCATCTTGGAACCTCTACTAGAGGATTTCACCTATTGGTTTTCCCGTTCCCGTCTTCTCCTCGAATCCGAGAGATTATCCTTTCTCAGCATTGAGGAACAAGACGATTTATTAGCAAGAGTCAAAAACGCTCAACAGGAGGTAGCCACGGCTCATTTACTCTTTAAAACCACAGGTGGTCAGGTGGGTATCGAGGCCAAGATGTTGTTGCCTTGGCATCAGTTGGTGGCAGAGTGTTGGGGTGTCAGCAGTCGTCGTCGTCGATTACAGGGTTGGGGAGAATATCAATCTCCTCAAACTGACGCTTAACCTGAAACTTTTTGGTAAGCTAGAGAGTTAAGCGAATTTTTAGCATAAAGTTTTGGCAATTAGGAATATTCACACATAATTCATGGGAGACTTGGTCAATGCTACATCTGCTCTATATCCTCGCCTTCACGGTTATCGCTTTTTTGACCATTAATAATTTAATTCGGAGTCTGATTACTGTCAGCATGGATTCCCAGAAACGTCCTGCTAAATCGGCTAATTCCTATAATCCCTACGGTTATCCCATGACTTCCCATCCCGAACTTTTGGACGAGGCCGGACAACCGATTAATGAACCTCTGTTAGTGATTCGTTCTCTCACTGTGGAAGATGCTCGTCAGCAGTTGGATGCCATTTATAATTCTTCTCCCAGTGCCACCAAAGAGCAAGACGAAGAAATCTAATTGGTTCTAGAATGGCAGTCCTTGAAAACAGATATATTTATCTACACGGTTTTGCTTCTGGCCCCCAATCAACAAAAGCGCAATTTTTGAGACATTGTTGGCAAAAGAGGGGTTTAGCGATGGAAATTCCCGATCTTAACGGTGATGATTTTTCTAGCTTAACTCTCACTCGTCAGATTGTTCAAGTCGGCCAATTGATTGAACAATCTCAGTTTCCCGTTACTCTGATTGGTTCCAGTTTTGGCGGTTTAACGGCAGCTTGGCTGGCAGAAACTTATTCTCAGGTGCAAAGGCTCGTTTTATTAGCTCCCGCTTTTAATTTTGGGCCGATTTGGTTAGGACAATTGGGAGCAGAAACCCTAGCCAATTGGCAAAAATCTGGGAGTTTATCGGTTTATCACTACAGTTATCGTCGTTATCTGCCAATTGATTACAAGTTTATTGAGGATTTAGCTAATTATCCCCAAGAAAAGTTAATCAGGCAGCTCCCCACCCTAATTATTCATGGCAGTGACGATGAGGTGATTCCCCCAGAAAATAGTCGCCATTATGCTTTTTCTCGTCCTTGGGTACAGTTAATCGAATTAGATAGCGATCATGCCCTTACCGATGTTTTGACAAGGATATGGGCTGAAATGCAATTATTCCTAGACATCGGTCTTTAGGCGATCATGACTAAACTTGAGGAACTAACGAGCGGCTCTATTGTCAACGGCATTCTGCCCAATCAAAGCATTACCGTCATCGAGGCCAAGTGGCATGGCAGCGACGCGGTAGAACTGACCTACAAAGATACCAACGGACAACCCTACACAGAACTGCTCTTTCGATACCGAGAGCCAACCCTAGAGATTCTCACCGAAGGAAGACCGTGGGGTTTCGATGGCGACGGAGCTTTGCTGCGCCTAGTTTCCGAAGCCCATCGCATCCGGTTGGCCTACCTGTTTGACCCGCTTCTAGCCGTCCATACCTCTCTGGTGGAACCACTCCCTCATCAAATCACTGCTGTTTACGGTGAGATGCTCGATCGCCAACCCCTACGCTTTTTGTTGGCCGATGACCCCGGGGCTGGGAAAACCATCATGGCGGGATTGTTAATTCGAGAACTCCTGATTCGAGGTGACTTAGCGCGCTGCTTAATCGTCTGTCCAGGCAGCCTCGCAGTGCAGTGGCAAGATGAACTGCATAACAAATTTCACCTTCCCTTCGATATCCTCACCAACGACCGCCTCGAAACGGCCCGCACCGGCAACGCCCTCGCCGAAATGGGTCTGGTCATTGCCAGACTTGATAAACTCAGCCGTAATGACGACCTCCAGAAGAAACTCCAGCAGACTGATTGGGATCTGGTCATCTGCGATGAGGCCCACAAGATGTCCGCTTCTTTCTTTGGTGGGGAAATCAGGGAAACAAAGCGTTACAAATTGGGCAAACTCCTCTCTAGTGTTACCCGCCACTTCCTGCTGATGACCGCTACTCCCCACAACGGCAAAGAAGAAGACTTTCAGTTATTCCTAGCTCTACTCGATGGCGATCGCTTTGAGGGGCGATTCCGGGACGGAGTTCATGTATCAGATACTTCCGACCTGATGCGCCGTCTGGTCAAAGAAGAACTGCTTAAGTTTGACGGCAAGCCACTTTTCCCCGAAAGAATCGCCCACACGGTCAGTTACCCCCTCTCCGACCAAGAAGCGATCCTCTACAGTCGAGTCACCGAGTATGTACGCGAAGAATTTGACCGAGCCGAAGCCCTGGCCAACGACGGGCGCAAGGGGACAGTCGGCTTTGCCCTCACCATTTTGCAACGCCGCCTCGCCTCCTCTCCGGAAGCCATCTATCAATCCTTGAAACGACGACGAGAACGGCTGCAAAAGCGACTCCGAGAAGAAGAACTGCTCAAGCGAGGCCAGTCGCTGGAGATAGAATTTGCTACCGTCCTTGACCAAGACGACATCGATGACGACTTTGAGGATACCGACAGCAGCGAGCGGGAGGCTACGGTCGAGGAGGTGGTCGATCAGGCCACAGCATCGCGTACCATTGCCGAACTACAGATTGAAATCGCCCTGCTGAAAAAGCTTGAAGACCTAGCCAATACCGTTCGACGGAGCGGAAAAGACCGTAAGTGGGAAGAGTTTTCCCATCTTCTGCAGGATGAAGCGGAGATGTTCGATGCAGGAGGGTACCGCCGCAAAATAGTCGTCTTCACCGAACACAGAGACACCCTCAACTACCTGAAAGAGCGGATCAGTACACTCCTTGGCAACCCAGAAGCTGTTGTCACCATTCACGGTGGCATGGGTCGGGAAGACCGCAAAAAAGCCGAAGAAGGCTTCAAGCAAGACGTAGGAGTACAGGTACTTCTGGCCACCGATGCCGCCGGAGAAGGGATCAACCTGCAACGAGCGCATCTCATGGTCAATTATGACCTACCCTGGAACCCAAACCGCCTAGAACAGCGATTCGGTCGTATTCACCGGATTGGACAGACCGAGGTTTGTCATCTCTGGAATTTGGTGGCTCACGAAACCCGTGAGGGAGATGTGTATCGGACGCTCCTCGAAAAACTCGAAGCCGAACAAAAAGCTTTAGGCGGACGGGTGTTCGACGTTTTAGGCAAAGCCATTGCGGGAAAAGAATTGCGCGAACTTCTCATCCAAGCCATCCGTTACGGCGATCGCCCAGATATAAAAGCACGCTTAAACGAAGTCATCTCTGAAAAGCTCGATCAAGATAGGCTAAGGGAATTGCTGGAAGAACGCGCCCTAGCAAGGGATTCGATGGATGCTTCCAAGGTTCAGAAAATTCGAGAAGATATGGAGCGAGCCGAAGCCAGACGGTTACAGCCGCACTTCATCGCCGCATTTTTCCTGGAAGCCTTCCAACGCTTAGGCGGCACCCTACGCCAGCGAGAGCCAAAGCGATACGAAATTACCAACGTCCCCGCCGTTATCCGTAACAGAGACCGCTCTTTAGGGATAGGAGAGCCAATTCTCAAACGCTATGAGCGCATCTGTTTTGATAAAGACCTGATTAGTGTTCCGGGTAAACCCGTTGCTACCTTTGTCTGTCCCGGCCATCCCCTGTTAGATGCCACTATCGATCTTGTCTTGGAACGGCATCGGGAATTACTCAGACGGGGGGCTATCCTAGTTGATGACAGTGATCCGAGCGAGGAAATTCGGGCGCTGGTGTACTTAGAACACGCCATTCAAGACGCTCGGCTAAATCCCGATGGCAGACGGCGGGTGGTGTCGCGGCGAATGCAATATGTGGAGATGACCGTAGGGGAAGTTGAACCACAAAGACACGAAGGACACAAAGGGGGGAATGCCGGGTTTGCGCCTTATTTGGATTATCGGCCCCTGGAGGAGGATGAAGTTCCGTTGGTGGAACCGATTATCAACTCGCTTGGCATTGGTAATGATATTGAGAGCAAGGCTACCAGTTATGCGATCGCTAATCTGGTGGCTCCTCACCTTCAGGAGGTACGGCAGCGCAAGGAAGAGTTAATTGAAAAGACCCTTATAGCAGTTAAAGACCGTCTGACCAAGGAGATCAACTACTGGGATCATCGGGCAGCCCAGTTGCGCCTACAGGAAGAAGCGGGGAAGACAAATGCGCGGATCAATTCCAACAAAGCCCAGATGCGGGCCGATGAACTACAAACGCGGTTGCAAAAGCGCTTGTCTGAATTGGAGCAGGAGCGTCATTTATCCCCATCGCCGCCGGTGGTGGTGGGGGCAGCCCTCATCGTACCGGGGGGACTGTTAGGGCGACTTTTAGGCAAGCCAATGTTTGCCCGGGAGACAAAGCGCGTCGAGCAGCTGGCAATGGCGGCAGTCATGGCGGCCGAAAAAGCTTTGGGGTATGAACCGCGGGATGTGAGCGCCGAGAAATGCGGCTATGACATCGAATCGCGCAGGACCGGAACAGGCCGCTTACGGTTTATCGAAGTCAAGGGTAGAGTAGAAGGAGCAGAGACGGTGACTGTCACCAAGAACGAGATCCTTGCATCCTTTAACAAGCCAGAGGATTTTCTGCTGGCTTTGGTTTCCGTTTCTCCCTCAGAGGAGGTTAAGGTCAGGTATGTGCGCCAGCCGTTTCAGAGAGAGCCGGATTCTGGGGCGTGTAGTGTTAATTATGATTGGGGAGAGTTATGGGACAGGGGGGATATGATTGAACCACAAAGGCACGAAGGTCACTAAGGGGATTAACCACAAAGGCACGAAGGACACGAAGATAGAAGAACCACAAAGGCACGAAGGACACTAAGGGGATTAACCACAAAGGCACAAAGGACACGAAGGGGATTAACCACAAAGGCACGAAGGACACTAAGGGGATTAACCACAAAGGCACGAAGGACACTAAGGGGATTAACCACAAAGGCACGAAGGACACTAAGGGGATTAACCACAAAGACACGAAGGACACTAAGGTTATG
>NZ_JADBTX010000038.1:0-16372 GCF_020245945.1 Microcystis sp. M015S2 | reverse complement strand
TTCCGTTACATCCATTACCGTTACGACCGGTATCTCTGCTTGATTTAGTAGAGCTTTTTTTCCTTTTAAACGGAAGTTTCCCGATTGTCAAAGCATTTTTTCCGTCTTATTTACAATCCGACCTATAGTTGATTCTGATAGTTGACCACTTGTACCAATGTGAAAATATGTTCTATATTCTCGCCAATATTCTAACGTGACTAAAACTTGTTCTTCTATAGATAGTTTAGGGTTCGGTTCCCTTTTAGATGCTGAATTAGAGTCAGCTTCAACACTTTTTACTGATTCTACCATCTTTCTCTAGGTTTGTTTATACACACCGAAACGGCGTTTTAACTGTTCATCTGATAAGTTTTGATCATCCATATTTTTGCTAATAAATATAGCAAAAGTATAGATGATTTCCTGACCTAAGATCACATTTTATTCTTTTTTCTACTTCCATCTAAAAATCGAGAAAAAAGCCAAATCCTCCACTATACCATAAAAAAATCATGCAAGAGGTCTATTGTCTGATAGCAAAAGGCAATGAGGAATATCGGTAAGACTTCCATGACCTTTCTTGTTAGTTAATTTGGTAGGAATCTTTGAGTATTACTATATTAGTATTAACTACTTAGGAATCCTAGTATCATGGCTGAGTTTATCTCTGATTCTAGGATTAATTGTTCTTGGAGAAATTTATCTGAATAGGAAAGTTAGCGAGCATAATTTAGCGGTGACAAGAAAAGAATAATTTTTTTTGCTATGGACTGAGGGGTTATTCAAGCCTAGAGAATGTTAGACTAAATCCTATTTAAAATTATAGGGATCGGGGGGTAAGGAGCAGCAGGAATTACTCAAATAGTTATTAGCGAAAGTCGTTTCTTTCACTCAAAAACCGATGGTTTTAATCTCTGGCAAAAACAGAGCTATTTATTTATTATCCCTACTAACCAAGAGAAAAGAAAAAATTAATATTTATCGGCTCAGGTTAGCTGATATGATTAGGGAGATGACTATCATTCCAAAGTCAATGAGCGCAAGAACGTTATTCGATAAAGTCTGGGACGCACACACGGTTAAGATTCTTCCCAGTGGACAGACACAATTATTTATCGGACTGCATCTAGTCCATGAAGTCACCAGTCCGCAAGCTTTTTCGATGCTGAGAGAAAGGGGTTTAAAAGTATTATTTCCAGGACGGACTATTGCTACCGTCGATCACATCGTCCCCACCGAAAATCAGGCGCGTCCTTTCCTTGACGATTTGGCCGAGGAAATGATCCGGGCGATCGAAACTAATGTTCAAACCAATCATATTCCTTTCTACGGCATCGGTTCCGGCAATCAGGGCATAGTTCATGTGATCGCTCCCGAACAGGGACTAACCCAACCGGGGATGACGATCGCCTGTGGTGATTCCCACACCTCCACCCACGGCGCTTTTGGGGCGATCGCTTTTGGCATCGGCACTTCCCAAGTGCGGGATGTTCTTGCTACCCAAACCCTATCCCTATCGAAATTAAAAGTGCGTCGAGTGGAGGTAAACGGCGATTTAAACCCCGGTGTCTATGCTAAAGATGTAATTCTCCATATTATCCGTCAATTGGGCGTAAAAGGCGGTGTTGGTTACGCCTACGAGTATGCTGGTAGTACAATTGAACGGATGTCCATGGAAGAAAGAATGACGATTTGTAACATGGCGATCGAAGGTGGGGCCCGATGTGGTTATATCAACCCCGATCAAATCACCTACGATTACCTCAAAGGTCGTGATTTTGCGCCCAAAGACTGGGAAAATGCGGTTAATTGGTGGGAAAGCATTAAAAGCGATACCGATGCGGTTTATGACGATGTGGTGGTCTTTGATGCTGGCGAAATCGAACCCACAGTTACTTGGGGGATCACTCCCGGCCAAGGAATCGGGGTTAACGAAGTCATTCCCACTTCCGAGAGTTTACCAGAAAGTGAAAGAGCGATCGCAGAGGAAGCCTATCAATACATGAAACTCACCCCCGGCACCCCGATTAAAGGCACAAAAATCGATGTCTGCTTCGTCGGTAGCTGTACTAACGGCCGGATCAGTGATCTGCGCGAAGCGGCCAAATTTGCCCAAGGTCATCGTGTTGCCCCCCATGTGAAAGCTTTTATCGTCCCCGGTTCCGAAAGAGTCAAAAAACAGGCGGAAGCGGAAGGATTAGACCAAATTTTCCTAGCATCGGGCTTTGAATGGCGCGAGGCTGGCTGTTCCATGTGTTTAGCCATGAATCCCGATAAATTGCAGGGAGATCAGATCAGTGCTTCCTCCTCCAATCGTAACTTTAAAGGTCGTCAAGGTTCCGCTTCTGGGCGTACTTTGTTGATGAGTCCGGCGATGGTGGTAGCGGCAGCGATTAAAGGGGAAGTCACCGATCCCAGGGAGTTGTTAAATTAAATAGGGTTTGCTGAAAAAGTTTGTTAGTGGGGTCAGGAGTCAGGAGTCAGGAGTCAGGAGGCAGGAGATAGGGTGATGAGACAGCTTCCCCACTTCTCACTCCCTTCTCCCCTTCTCCCTTCTCTACAATAATTACTCGCAACCAGAAATACCTTGGGTTCATATCATACTTTGTGCTTTTTGTCAAAAAAACTTTTTTTTTGCAATAAAACTACATAAAAAAAAGATCATCGTTGTGGGTGAAATTGACTGATTTACCCGTCTTAATTAGGATCACCTTCTAGGTGTGGCAAGGGTTTCAACCATTGCTGCCCAAAAAAGCACACAATAACCGATTATGAAATTCTATCAAATCGCTGTAACCAGCATAACGTCGTTGTTAAATAAAAATCTTTCTCAATTAATTCTTAAGAATTTATAAATATTGCGGAATGTTAATTTAAATATTCTCAAGTTTTTGCAGTAAATCAATAATTTTTACTTATCTTTGTCGGAAAATAGAACTCCTGCAAAAATCCCACATCTACCATGGGGTTAGGAGTCGGTCCCGATGAAAAAATTTTCACCCCCACAGCTGAAAGAGGTTTCTTTCCCCACACCCTACACCCCACACCCCACACCCTACACCCCACTTCCCACTCTATTTTAATTTGACTGCCATAATTGCCAAGCTTTAACGAGATTTCCCCCCATCAAGGCAGCCACTGCATTTAAAGTTTTAATTTCTTCACTATCGGGATTTAATTGTCTAGCTTGATCTAAGACTTTTTGGGCCGCTTGCGGTTGCCAATCGTAGAGATAAATAAAGCCTTGATAAGCATAATGATAGGGATTATGGGGGTCAATTTTAATCATTTCCTCCGTGGCTTTTATTGCCCCTGCCACATCCTGTTGTAGTACCTTAGAAATTGCTAATCCGTAGGCTAAAGATAACTTATCGGGGGGATTTTGTTGCTGTAAACGATAGGAAAAAGCCTTGTCTGCTTGCAGCACATAATCCTGAATCGAATCGTATTGATTGATACGATTAGTTAACTCAAAAATTGGTTCAATACCCGTTAATCCTTGACCAATATTAGCAGACTTTAAGCGCAATTGGGTTACTAAATCTAATGCGGGCGTTGCTAACTTGGGAACCTGAGGATCGATGGTAATTTGAGCATTAGTTTTAATTGGATAGGTTTCGCCAGTTTCCCGATTGAGATAAACAGCAGATAAGCGATAAACTCCGGGGGTTGCTGCCGACTGCATGGCGGTTTTTTCAGTAACTTCAAAACCCTTTTGTTGCTCTTCTGGAGTTAATTTTTCTGCCATTAATCTCCCCATAGCAATACCGTGATCGTGCATCCAATAATCCTTACCGTCCACTTCTTGCCAGGTTAAAATCACCATCCCTGACTTTAATTGTTGCCAGTCTCCGTCCCATTTGTAAACCACGGGAATGGGTTGATTAGGAGAGGCTTTTTCAGCAATGGTAATCTCTCTTAATTCCACCTGTTTTGGCGCATTTTCAAGGGGTTTAACCGTGACGGAAGGATATATTTTTCGGTGTAGGGACAGGGTACTATCATCCGGTAGCTGCCAAGTTTTCTCCACTTGGAAATCTGGCCCAGTGGCGACTCGATTAACAATTTTTTTCTGGACATCGGGGACGGAACCCTGTTCACCAGTTTTAGTTAAAAACCAATCTAAAGAATTGACATCCTTTTCTATATCTTCTTCCCGAACTCCCACCTGTCTCCCAGCAACCTGGGAATTATGTTTACCACCGTAGAAAGAGAGAGTATGTTGATTTAATTCGGGGGTGGAAGGTAAAACCCCTAGGGTGCTGCGAAGATAGGGAGAATCGGCTAGAATCTCTTTAACTACTTCTTCCTGTTGCCAGCCGGTTTTTAAATAGGGGTGGTGTTGTAATTGGGGACTGAAAACGTTAGTAATTATATCTCCCCCCAAGGGGAATAAATTTAAGCTGGTGAGCATAGCGGCAATAGTTATCGTTCCCCAACGGATACCGGGGGCAAAACGACCGCGCCAAGATAATAAACCAACGGATAAAATTAAGGATAAAGTCGGTAAAAGCGGCAAAATATAACGAGCATCTTTATTGATATTGAGGGATGATAATAGGTATCCCCCCAGCAGAAAAACTCCTAACCAAATCCACACAGGACGATTAACCCTATCTTCGGTTTTTCTATGACGTAAGGAGATTAATAATCCCACCAGGTGAACTAATAACAATACCCAAGAAAGAAAATAGGGTAAAACTTGGGCGTAAAATGTCCAGGCATCTGGACTGGTAAGAGGCGGATCTCCCTCCAAAATCGCCGAATCTACCGTGGCACGTTTGCTTGCGGTTAACATTAATAACCAATTCGTCCGATACCAGGGAAACATTAACAATGCTGCCGTGAGAAAACTCAGCATTAATTGCGCTAGATTGCCCCAACGTTTTTGCCGGAGATTTTCGCCCAATACCCATAAAATCGGCAAAAAGAGGAAAAATAGGGCGGTTTGTTTGACTAACATCCCTAAACCGAAAGAAATACCGAAAGCGATCGCTTTTAGCCAGCCTTGACCACTAAATCGCCACCATGTCAAGCAAAAGTAAGAAAACGTTACAATTGCCGCTAAGGGAAAATCTAAGAGATATTCGAGGCGATAATAGTATAAACCGGGAAGAAATTGGCAGATTAAGACCGCCCATAAAGCCACAGTCCCATTAAAGAGGATAATTCCCAATCCGTACACAGAAAAGAGCAGTAGGGTACTATAGATAGCCATTACCCACATACCCGCGTCAAGACTAATACCAAAGAGATTAAAGAAGGGAATCGTTAAAAGATAGGTTAAAGGGGGAATTTTCGGGGACATTAGCCATAAACTGCGCCACCAATCCCCGTCAAACCAGCGAGGATTTTGGAAAGCTTGGGTATAGATAATCCCACCGTTGAGATAATCGGCCTGATCCCAAGCAGGAATAGTATGATCGAGACTAAACCAGAATCTATCGACTAATATCCCCAATATCCATATAATACTGACAATAATTAATCCCTGTCTCCCATCTAGCGATCGCTTCAAAATGACTTCTCCCCAGTGCAACTCTCAATTATTTTGCCACGCCCTCAAGCGACCCTGAAAAAATCGCCAGCGAGAAACACCAGACCGATCGGGGTAAAATAAAGATTTAGTGAAAAATTGTAACAGGAACTTGACAAATGCGAGTGGTGATCGTTGGTGCGGGATTAGCGGGAATGGCAACAGCTATCGATCTGGTCGATGCGGGCTGTACAGTAGAAATCTTAGAATCTCGTCCCTTTGTCGGGGGAAAAGTCGGTAGTTGGGTAGATGCGGACGGTAATCACATCGAGATGGGCTTGCACGTCTTTTTCGGTTGTTACTATAATCTTTTTGAGTTAATGAAAAAAGTGGGCGCTTTTCAATCCCTACTACTCAAAGAACACACCCACACTTTTATCAACGAAGGGGGAAAAATCGGCGAATTAGACTTCCGTTTCGCCGCAGGTGCGCCTTTTAACGGTTTAAAAGCCTTTTTTACCTCCTCCCAACTCTCAGCAGCCGATAAAATCTTTAATTCTCTGGCCTTAGGTACAAGTCCCATCGTCCGCGGTCTGATAGACTTCCAAGGAGCGATGAAAACGATTCGGGATCTAGACTCGATTAGCTTTGCCGATTGGTTTCGTAGCCATGGCGGTAATGACGGCAGTTTAAAAAAAATGTGGAATCCGATCGCCTATGCGTTAGGATTTATCGATACGGAAAATATCTCAGCCCGTTGTATGCTGACGATTTTCCAATTTTTTGCCGCTAAAACCGAAGCTTCCGTCCTGCGGATGTTGGAAGGTTCCCCCCACGAATACCTACATAAACCGATTATTAACTATCTAGAAGCCCGGGGCGCCAAAATCTCTACCCGTCGTCAGGTACGCGAAATTCTCTATTCTGGAGAGGGCGAAAATCTGCAAGTTAATGGCCTGATCGTCGCTAACGGAGAAACCACAGAAACTATCACCGCAGATGCCTATGTTTGCGCTGGTGATGTCCCTGGTATTCAGCGTCTTATTCCCCAGGATTGGCGGAAAATGCCGATTTTTGACAATATTTTCCGACTAGAAGCCGTTCCCGTCGCCACGGTACAATTGCGTTTTGACGGTTGGGTGACGGAATTAAATGATGCCGAAAAACGCCGACAACTGCAAAAAGCGGTGGGAATTGACAATCTTTTGTACACCCACCAAGCGGATTTTTCCTGTTTTGCAGATCTTGCTCTCACCAGTCCTAGGGATTATTATCGCCCCGGAGAAGGTTCTTTGTTGCAGTTGGTTTTAACCCCCGGGGATCCTTTTATTAAAGCTAAAAATGAAGATATTGCCCAGCACGTTTTAGCGCAAGTCCATCAGTTATTTCCCTCCTCGCGGGAGTTAAATATGACTTGGTTTAGTGTGGTGAAATTGGCCCAGAGTCTCTATCGGGAAGCACCGGGGATGGATGTCTATCGTCCCTCGCAAGCGACTCCTATTGCTAACTTTTTCCTTGCCGGTAGTTATACCCAACAGGATTACATTGATAGCATGGAAGGGGCGACTTTATCGGGTAAACAGGCAGCCAGGGCCATCTTACAACAGGCCGAGCGCTGGAAATCTTTAGCCACGGTTTGAGCAAACAGCCAGCAATCTCCTCCCTTGAGAAGGGATTGCCTCTAGATTTGTTTTCAGTGGCAAAAGATAACCGCTATAGTTAACTTGGCAAGTCAGCCCCTCAGGCCAAGCTATACAAAAAAGACCGATCGAGCTAGACTCGTAAAAAGATCACTCCATCTAGAAGGCTTACCCTAGACTGGAAAGAATGTCGGAAAAATCTCGTCAGAAATAGGAGTCAATCGAGTTTATGCCAGAGCTTGCTGTACCATTAGAGCTTGATTTCACCAGCGAAACCTATAAATCAGCCTATAGTCGCATTAATGCCATCGTTATTGAAGGCGAATACGAGGCCAATAGCAATTATATTCAATTAGCAGACATCCTCGCCGATAACAAAGAAGAGTTACACCGTCTGGCAAAAATGGAAAACCGTCACATGAAAGGTTTTCAAGCTTGCGGCCAAAATTTGCAAATCACTCCTGATATGGATTATGCCAGAGAATTCTTTTCCTCTCTGCACAATAACTTCCAAATTGCCTACGCAGAAGGTAAAACCGTTACCTGTTTATTAATCCAATCTTTGATTATCGAAGCTTTTGCGATCGCTGCCTATAATATTTATATTCCTGTTGCTGATCCTTTTGCGCGTAAAATTACTGAAGGCGTAGTTAAAGACGAATATTTACATCTCAATTTTGGCGAAGAATGGCTAAAAGCGAACTTTGAAACCGCTAAAGAGGAATTAGAAGCCGCAAATCGCGCTAATCTACCCATTGTCTGGAGAATGCTCAATCAAGTCGAGAATGATGCTCGCGTCCTCGGTATGGAAAAAGAGGCCCTCGTGGAAGACTTCATGATTAGCTACGGGGAAGCTTTAAGCAATATCGGTTTCAGCACCCGTGATATTATGCGAATGTCTGCCTACGGATTAACTGCTGTCTAAAGCTTGAGCGTCGAGATTTCTTTTTTTCGCCCTGCTGCCGCTCAACACAGAGCGGCTCTTTTGTGTATTATATTTAAGAGTCTTAACGATTTCTTAGCAATATCCTCATTTTTATCTAGTGCCATCTAGTCTAACGAAAGAACAATCAATGTTTGGTCTTATAGGTCATCTTACCAGTTTAGAACACGCCCAATCGGTCGCCGACGATCTAGGTTATCCTGAATATGCTAACCAAGGATTAGATTTTTGGTGCGCTGCCCCCCCGCAAATTGTCGATGATTTTCATGTCACCAGCATCACGGGGCAAACCATCAGAGGAAAATATATCGAATCCTGTTTTTTACCAGAGATGTTGTCGAATCGTTGGGTAAAGTCTGCTATTCGTAAGGTGCTAAATGCCATGGCACTCGCTCAAAAAAGTGATATCAATATCACCGCACTCGGCGGTTTTTCTTCAATTATTTTCGAGGAGTTTAATCTCAAAGATAATCGACAGGTGCGCAATATCGAGCTAGATTTTGGCCGTTTTACCACCGGTAACACCCACACCGCTTACGTCATCTGCACTCAGGTGCAAACCCTCGCTGACAAAATGGGCATCGATTTATCTCAATCTACCGTCGTGGTTTGTGGGGCCACGGGAGATATCGGCAGTGCTGTTTGTCGTTGGTTAAATGAAAAAACCGATACAAAAGAACTAATCTATGTGGCACGCAATCAAGAGCGTTTACAATCTCTCCAAGAGGAGTTAGGACGCGGTAAAATTCTCCCCCTAGAGGAGGCTTTACCCCTGGCTGATATCATTGTTTGGGTGGCTAGTCTGCCTAAAGGGGTGGAAATTGATCCAGATAAACTCAAGCGCCCCTGTCTTATTATTGATGGTGGTTATCCGAAAAATTTAGGCATGGTATTAAATGCCCCCGATATTTCGGTGATTAAGGGCGGCATTGTCGAGCATTCCCTCGATATTGACTGGAAAATTATGAAAATCGTCAATATGGATATTCCCTCTCGTCAAATGTTTGCCTGTTTTGCTGAGGCGATTTTATTAGAGTTGGAGGGTTGGCAAACTAATTTTTCCTGGGGACGCAATCAAATTACCGTCCCTAAAATGGAACAAATCGGCACAGCTTCCCGCAAACACGGTTTTCAACCTTTGTTATTTTAACTAATACCCCCAACCCCCCACCGACCACGGAATTAGAAGTTTCAGGCGACAAATAATTAGGAGTAAGTGCTTGACTTTGGCGGCGGCTTGGGTTATGATTGTCTCATAATCGGATGTTTGTGTTTACGGTTGAATGCTGGAATTACCATTATTAATAAACTCTTTTAAAAATATTATCCCAAAATCTGCCGACAAAAGCAAGCAAAATTTTGCCATCAATTGTTAAGTTTTGTTAAGAAAAATCCCAAGAGTGGCAAGGAAGAGAACTTCCTTAGCTGATCAGTCCGATATCCTTGATAGTTTCTCATGGCTTTTGGGGGAATTATAGAAGTGTGGGACTGATTTTTAGCTTTCTAGCAAAGACGACAAAACCACTAAACCCTGACTAGATCTAGATTTTTTCCTGATGAAAACTTGGTTAGAAGATCGCGGTATTTTACCCGCTTACGGTGGGGGGGTAATCATTGGCATTACCCTCTGTTTTTTCGGAGCTGCGACTAATACCATGGCGGGATGGTTGTATGCTATCTGTGGCACGACAATCGCTGTTTTAATTTTATCGATAATTTTACCCCGTCGTTCCCTTCTTCCCCTGAAAGTGCGTCGTCTTGCCATTGTACCCGTAAGTGCGGGAGACGATCTTAGTATTAGCCTAGAGATAGAAAATACTAGCAATCAGCCGATAAATCTGTTAGAAGTGACAGAGATGCTGCCTATAGTTCTCGCTCAGCCAAAAATAACCCCAATAGAAGCGATTGCCCCCAAAAGTTGCCATCGTTGGACTTATTATTTACCCACCAGTAAACGGGGTATTTATCACTGGCAAGAAGTACAATTAAGAACAGCAGCCCCTCTCGGTTTATTTTGGTGTCGTCGTTGTAGTCAAGCAGCGGCTAAAGCTTTAGTTTATCCCCAAGTTTTACCCTTACAACAATGTCCCCTAATCGATTCCCTCGGTCAAGAGATGGAACAAAAATTAGAAAATAATCGCTATTATCAAAGGGCTAGTCAAGGACTTACGCGTAACCTGAGACAATATCGCCAGGGTGATTCTACCCGTTTAATTCACTGGAAAACTAGCGCCCGTTTGGGAGAATTGCAAATTCGGGAATTGGAAGTGTTAACGGGAGGACAGGAAGTGATTATCTGTCTCGATACCCTCTGTGATTGGCAAGAAGACAGTTTTGAGCGGGCGATTATTGCCGCTGCTTCCCTCTATTTTTATGCCCATCGTCGGCAATTAAATGTGAAACTCTGGACCGGTGAAACGGGTTTAATTCAGGGGGAAAGGGTCATTTTAGAAACTTTAGCGGCTATAGATGCAAAAGCTAGTCAAAAAAACGCTAATCTGCCTAATTTACCTCTAATTTGGTTGACAAGTAACTTCAATTCCATCGAACAACTCACCCCCGGCAGCCGTTGGTTATTTTTCCTCGCTGCCGATTCTAGGGAGAGTCCTTCCGTCTTAATCCGACAGTTTAGCGGATTGGCGATCGAACCGGAAACTTCTCTACAACAACAATTGCAAAAACCCCCTCGTTGAGGAAATTTCCGTTCACAGTCTAGATTGAGAGGAGATTCTTCGGAAAAAAATGTCGGTATCCCCGAAAAAGATGTTATGATAGAAAAGACTCGGACTCATGCGATCGCAACGCCTTAACCTTGTCAGGACCGGAAGGTAGCAGCAATACGGGATGCTTGTGACTGGCGTGATCTCCGGGTCTTTTTGTTGCCTGTGACGGTCGCTGTTGTGAACGCTTTCAAAACTTTTCGATCGCTTACTGGCGAAACTCGTCGTCAACTACTCTTCCTCTTCGTCACGGCGCTGTTTTTCTGGATAAGTATCACCACTCTTGTCCCCACTCTCCCCACCTATATTAAATCCCTAGGCGGTAGCAAACAAGATATCGGTTTTGTCATGGGGGCCTTTGCTATCGGTTTAATTTTATCGCGCAGTTGGTTAGGCAATCTAGTTGATCGCCGCAGTCGCAAATTAGTGGTTTTATTTGGAACTATTGTCGCCGCTACCGCACCCCTCGGTTATCTATTTTTTCGCGATCTTTCCTCTTTATTCGCCGTCCGCGCCTACCATGGTCTCAGTATCGCCGCTTTTACCACCGGTTACAGTACCCTAGTGGTGGATTTTTCCCCCGTTCGTCAACGGGGAGAGATAATTGGTTATATGAGCTTAACTGCACCCATAGGCATGGGAATCGGTCCAGCTTTAGGCAGTTATCTCTACGAATCGATCGGTTATAACGGTTTATTTCTAGTTTCCGCCGCTTCAGGAGCGATCGCCTTTCTCTTGGGTTTCTCCATTCAAGAACCGGACTTCAAGAAAAAATTAGCCCAAATGAAGGCAGAAAATCAGACAATCGAGCGCAGTTTTTGGGCATTATGTCAAGAGCGAGCTTTTTTAGTCCCCACCTTAGTTTTTCTATTGGTCGGTACTTTATTCGGCGGTTTAGTCGCTTTTTTACCCCTGTTTCTCCTCGAAAATCAGATCCCTTTCAGTGCCGGTCTATTCTACAGTTATGCGGCACTATCGGGCGTAATCGGACGGATTTTGTCGGGAGGAGCCAGCGATCGCTATGGGCGGGGTTTATTCATCACTATTAGCGTTTTTTGCTATGGTTTATCCATGTTGGTTCTATCTTCTGCCCGATCTTCCTCCGCTTTAATTTTAGCCGCTATCCTCGAAGGTACGGGAGGGGGGATTTTATTCCCTATGTTACTGGCTTTAATCTCCGATCGCTCTGGGCCCCAAGAACGCGGCCGGGCCTATTCTATCTGTATCGGCGGTTTTGATGTGGGAACAGCCTTAGCTGGTCCAATTCTGGGGGTTTTAGCAATTTCCTACGAAACTATGTTTAGTTTATCGTCAGGATTAGCTGTTATTGCTCTCTTTCTCTTTTTTACTCTTTCTAACCCCACTATCCGCCATTCTTTTCTCTTCGCTTTCGGTTTAGAAAAAGATCGTTATGCTCTGCGCGGACAATTACAATAAAGCTTACTGAAAAAGTTTTTCCTAGTACAGGGTTATTTAATAGGTTTGAGGTTGAAAATTATCGGGAATATCTAATTCAAATACTTGGTCATGAATCCGAGCCACATAAAGCCCTTCTTGCAGAATTTTTTCGCGTAATTCTGGGGATAAATCAACGGCGGCTAATATGCCATAGAGTTTTTTATCTTTATGTTCAGGAAAAAAGCGGCGAAACCGTTGCAAAATACTTTTTAATTGAGTAATATCTTCCTGTCTAGCATGACTTTTAACCTCAACGATATAAGCAGTATTTAGCTCACCATTGGTATAGGCAAGAACATCAATTTCTATGTGTTGTCCTTCTTTACTGACTCGGACACTGGGACTGATGACTTCCATACCAAAGCGTTGTCTGAGAATCGTTTCCATTGAAGGAAGGGCAAGTCCTTCGGTAAAGCTGCCGAATTTGGCACCGAGTCCCCCAATTTGTTTGCCCAGTTCTTTGAGTTGTTTGTCAGTTTCTTTCTGTTGTTGGGCGTTTTCCTTCTGTTGTTGACTAACTTCCTTCAATAGTAGTTCAGTCTCCTTCTGTTGTTGACTAACTTCCTTGAGTTGTTTGTCAGTTTCTTTTTGAGCAGCAGTTAATTCGGCTAAGAGTCGCCATACATCTTCGGATGTGGTTGCCATAGATAATTTTTTCCTTCTGATCTGGTCTATTACTATTTTAGTCAATTGCGCCGGTACTTCCTAATTTTTAAGCTTCAATGCTCTCTTTTTTGTCAAGTACATCTTATCCCATTTTAGATGAGCTTACCCTAGCAACCTTAAGCGAATACTACCGTGCGATTAGCGTAAACCAAAACGCGATTTTGCAAGTGTAAACGTACCGCTCGCGCTAACACCACCCTTTCTAAATCCTTACCTTGACGAATTAAATCTCCCACGGTATCGCGATGGCTAACTCTGACCACATCCTGCTCGATAATTGGCCCCTGATCGAGATCGGCAGTGATATAATGGGCGGTGGCTCCAATAATTTTTACCCCTCGATCGTAGGCCCGTTGATAGGGATTAGCTCCCGCAAAAGCTGGTAAAAAAGAATGATGAATGTTGATAATATTGGGGAAAAAGTTAATAAAATCTGGAGTGAGAACCTGCATATATTTAGCTAAAATCACTAAATCTATCCGGTATTCCCGCAGTAACTCTAATTGTCTGGCTTCCTGTTCAATCTTGGTTTCGGCGGTAACGGGAAGATGATAAAAATCAATACCAAATTGATTGGCAACTGATTGTAATTCTCGATGATTGCTAATAATTAAAGGAATTTCTGCCCTAATTTCTCCCGCCTGTTGTCGCCATAATAAATCGAGAAGACAATGATCCTGTTTTGTCACCCAAATAGCTAGACGCGGGACAGTATCGGAAAAATGTAGGGACCAACTAGCCTGCAAAGGTTTGGCAATAGCGGCGAAAGCTGGTTCGATCATTCCACGGGGTAAATTAAACCCCTCTAATTGCCATTCTATCCGCATCAGAAACAATCCCGCCGAAAAATCCGTGTGTTGGTCAGCGTGGATAATATTGCCGCCATTAGCGTAGATAAAATTAGCGATTTTCGCCACCAGACCAATCTGGTCGGGACAAGAAATTAACAAGGTTGCAGTGGCAGCAGTCATAAATTATCGCCGGCAAGAATTGACTTTTTCTACCCCTAATTTATTACAATTTTAGCCACTTCGTCCCTTAGATACACAAAAAAGATCGATTCAATTTTCAGTCAAACTGATAGGCTTTTCCCTTGCTCAGAAGTGGCAAAATGCCGCTCGATTAGGGAGGGTACATCTTGGGGAGCTACCTGATTATAATGCTTTTTATCGGGCATAACCACCAGATTCGGGCCTTTTTTGCACTGTTTTAAACAGCCAGTTAATTTAATATTCACCGCTTCTCCCAGTCCTTTTTCCTCTAAACTACTCTCTAACCTTTGGCAGACTCTCGCACCGCCATTTTTCCAACAATCGGACTTCTGACAGATTAAGACGGTGGCTTTTTTCGCTTTTGCTGGAGCCACTTCTGGGGTTTTTTCGCCAGATAAATGCTCGATCCCTAGTACCCTCAGTTTTAATTTTCCCTTTTTTGAACAAAGACTACTTTCTCCCGTCACTTTTAGCCATGAGTGGAGAGCAATATTGAGAGGTATGTGGTCTCGCAGTGTTTTTTCGGGCTTAAACCAATATTCTCGTTTATCAACACTGATTCTCAGGTATTTTACCTTATATCCGTCCTTGAGGACAAAACCGAGGAATTGACCGACCACTTGAAAGGGAACCATGCTAGTTACAGATTTTGACATACTTTCTCACTTTTTACTCTCAGATTGCTAATTTTTCTCAAGGATTATGCCTGCCAACAGGTTTCTAGCCAACCAATTAAAGAGCCTCGGGAAACCTCTACCTGTCGCAGGACAATCCACAGCTATAAAAGTTGAGCGTAGGCATCAATGCGAACCTGCAAAAGCTGATGGAGCCAGCATTTACATTCAATGTCTAGGGACTGGAGCCGGTGGTAGAGCTGCCAGCGATCCCAAGCACTAATATTGAAGATTTTCTCACCTTCCGATAGCCATTTGTCTATACCCATGGGGCTTTTAATTGAGAACTATTAGCAATATAACTCTAGGCTGATGTTCTCAGTATAACCGACAACTGCAAATAATTATCAATAACCTGAAGAAAAAAAGTTACCCGGTAGCGGCGATCGGCTAAAATTTTGCTTGTCCGCTTTGCCGATCCCGGAATCCCTACCGCCTACAATTGTCAAAGAGATAAAAATGGAGATAACAAGATTTATTGACGAAAATTATGGATAAAAAAGCTCAAAAAAACGATAATTCAGCAGTTCTCTATTTTGATGGTGGTTCTCGCGGCAATCCGGGGAGCGCAGCCGGTGCAGCGGTAATAGTTTTAGCCGAGGGTAATTCCTTGACAACGACTAGATATATGGAGAGAGCCACTAATAACGAGGCTGAATACACGGGATTGATTATTGGATTGGAAAAAGCCCAAGAATTAGGCTTAAAAAGCCTAGAAATTCGCGGAGATAGTCAATTAGTCATCAATCAAGTTAAGGGAGACTGGAAGGTAAAAAGCGATAGTTTACGTCCCTTTTATCAGCGTGCTTGTCAATTAGTCACCCAATTCGATCGCATTAGCTGGCGCTGGATTGAACGAGCTAAAAATAGCGTGGCTGACGCTGCTGCCAATCATTGTATGGATGCGGCGAAAAAATCGCCAGAAAAACCGAAGGAAGGTGAAACTAATCTCGATATTCTGCTCCAATCCCTGAAACCAGTCTTAAATACTGAAGAATTCGTTTTTTCTTCCCTAACAGCAACGGGACTAGAACAGCTACAATTAACCCCTATCTGCCAATTTCGGGAAGAGGAAGGCATAACGGTGATTATTCCCCGTCAGCAGGCTGATCGCACAAAATTGCAGTACAAATATATTTATAGACAAATTACTCTTTCTGTGCATTCTAGTTTAGCGGCGGTGGGATTTTTAGCGGTAATTAGCGAGAAACTGGCCGCAGCGGCAATTAGCGTCAATGTCATTTCTGGTTATTATCACGATCATTTATTTATCCCTAGGGATAGGGTGACAGAAGCGATGGCTATTCTCGAAGAAATTAGCCGCTCATAACAGTTATCAGTTATCAGTTATCAGTTATCAGTTATGGTTCTTCGGTTTGTGTTATGCAATGAACGGGGTTATAAGGGTTTCATCCCTTATAGAGAAAGATATTTGGCGATTTTTGTCAATTGTTTTTGATCTAGAGCGAACTAATCAATTAAATCTCCTGCCAGATAAGGATTTAGTCGATTTATGTTCTCCTATCGAACCATACCAAGTAACGAAGAACCTCAGTTATCAGTTATCAGTCATTAGGAGTCAGGAGTCATACTAAATCCGTTGAGTATAAGCTACATATCAGGACAGGCAAAAGGCAATAGGCAAAACGGGCAATAGATAATCAGTTTTTAATAACTGGATTTAGTGTCAGGAGTCAGGAGTTATCAGTCAGCTTGTATTTATTCTCCCCACTCCCCAATTCATAATTCATAATTCATAATTCATAATATCAGGACAGGCAAAAGGCAATAGGCAAAACGAGCAATAGATAATCAGTTTTT
>NZ_JADBTX010000037.1:0-46102 GCF_020245945.1 Microcystis sp. M015S2 | reverse complement strand
GTTCGATAGCTGGAATGTATATCTATCGTTGCTAATTCAATTTTACTTAAAAAATATGAGGCAATTAAAATAATTTTTATTCGGGTAGATTCCTTAACTAGAAAGACTTTTGGTCTTGAGATAATATTAGGTCGAGGTCTATTCATTATTTTCTCAATTTAACTGCCCGAATTGTTCCTGGTAACGAGCCAACAAAGCTTCTAGTTCTAGAACCCGCTGCCGTTCTCTTTCTGCGCGTTGAGCTTCCTGCTCGGCGCGTTGGGCTTCCTGCTCGGCGCGTTGGGCTTCCTGCTCGGTAGGAGTCAGTATCCAATTGCCGTCTCGTCCGTACCAGCGCAGCCACAACCGCTCAATGCCTTGACAATTTCCTGCCCAAAGTCCCAATCCCAATTGTACTTCCTCTAGCCACAACTGCTGGTTTTCTAGTCTTAAAGGCTGATATTTTCCTGATTTTAAGGTAAATGCCTGCAATTGGTTGCTGTAGCGATCGAACACCACGTAGTAGGGAATGCCTAAAATTCGTTCGTAAACTTCCCACTTGGTGGGAGGTTGGTTGATTCCCCGCACGGTACGCCCTAAATCTTCTGCTTCCGTTCCAGGAGAGAGTAATTCGATGGCGATGAAGGGAACAATTTCTTCCTGCCAAATCACATAACTCAGGCGCAATTCCTCTCCTTGGTACAGCCGCGAGACTCCCAAAGCGGCAAACCAGTCTGGCCGCTTGTACCATTGGGGATGGTAGGGGTCGTAGTAGAGATTTAGATCGCTGGCGATAAATATTTGTTCGGCAGGATAGTTAGAAGGTCGAAAGGTCTGGCGCAATAATTCGGGTTGGAAGAGATGAAATTCGTCAGGCAAGCCAGGTTCCTCCAGGTTTTCGCTGGGGAGGTCGTACATGGTTGGTAACATTTCTTTGGGTGGAAGGGACGGCGTTCTCTGGTACATGGGGGGAATGTTGCTAGTTTGGTGTTTAGTTTAGCAAGACAATAGGGCATTCATGTCAATTTTAGACCCCTGAACGCCGCAAGCCTTGATGCACAATAAATCGGAACAGTCGTCAATTCCTCGTTCTCCATTGGTGAAAATGCCGATTCAAAAATGAACTACCCCACTGGGGGAGTCTTACCAAAATCCGCCCAGAGGAAGTTAGAGACTTTCGGGATTAATCCCCAATTCCCTGAGTTTAGCCGCCAATCGCTCGGCTTTTTCTTCGGCTTCCTCAGCTTTCTGTTGTGCTTCCTCAGCTTTCTGTTGTGCTTCCTCAGCTTTCTGTTGTGCTTCCTCAGCTTTCTGTTGTGCTTGCTCAGCTTTCTGTTGTGCTTGCTCAGCTTTCTGTTGTGCTTCCTCAGCCAACTCTCGCGGGGTTGGTAACAACATTCCATCTAAAGTTGCCCAGCGAATCCAGACGGTTGTTACCCCTCTATATTCTCCCTGCCAACGAACTAAAGCTAATCCCAAACGACCACTGATTAGCCATCCTTTCTCGTTGGGTTGCCGCGGTTCATATACACCATCAACCAAGACAAATTCGGCAAAATCTTCAGGGTTAAAAGGATCGTACCAGAAATATTCAGGGACTCGTAACTTATCTTGATAAATCTGTTTTTTCTCGGTTTTGTCTATTTGGTCGGTACTTTCTGAGAGTAGTTCAATCACTACATCGGGGGCTTTTCCCTCCTCCCAAGTAACCCAACTTTTTCGCTCCCCTTTTGGTACACTTAAGACGGCAAAAAAATCAGATCCTTTGAAGTCTTGATTTTTTAGTTGTGCTGTACTGAAATAGACAAACATATTGCCACTGGCATAACCATCTTCTCGTTGGTCTAGCCAAGGTGATATAGTGTCTATTAACAGATCCATCTGCCATTTATGCCTTTGAGTTTCCATGGGTACTCCATCATCGCAGGGAAGTTCATCTTGCGTGGGTAATGCAGTTAACTGCATCGGTTGACTAAGCGTCAGAGTTTCCATATTTATGTCCTATATTTTGGGTTTAGTTATTTAGATTTCCTAGATTTTTTGCCCTCTTTCAGGCAAATGTTACTTTAATTGACTGGCTATAGCAATTCTAAATGAGTCGTGAACAGGCAGGGGGCTTAAGCCCCTTGTTCAGCTACCTGTTGTCAATGGTTGAGGGTATTACTATATGTTACATCACAATTCTAGGCTAAGACTCATTTAAGTAGAAATCATCATCCAAGAGCTGCTCAATTGAAAAAGGACAGGTGATTGGATACTCATTTTCTAATGGTATGCGAACGCCAAATTTAGCTTTTTTTCCATCTCTAATTGCCAGCTGGCGAGCGTCTGGATAGACTGAGGAAACTGCTGTTGACAGATAGGGATTGAGAGATGGAGTATCTCGTAAGCTTTTTTGAACTCGCTGCCGGTGTTCGTTGATTGAATCATACCAACTGCCTGTCATAGTCTCAGGCGCATCGCCTTGTATCTTGAGCTTGAGTAAATGAGCCAACAACACCATTAAGTTACTTTCTAAGGCTCTTTTTTCTGACTTGCCCAAGTCTTGTAATTCCTCAATTAAGTGTTCAACGTCTAGTCGTTCAAATTGACGATCTTTTAATTGTTGAATTGTCTGCTCAATCCACAAGTCAAAATCAGAATCATATAAAATAGGGGACATTTCTAGCAGTTTTATTAATGATATACATTGGTCAACCTTAATATTAACAAATATTGTCCTTTTTGTCAATTAGCGATCACCTGATAATTTCCTTGTACTATTTATCTTCCTTAACCTTCCTTTTATTAACTGACTTCTACATCTCTTGCAGAACTATAAACTTCTATTCCTAAATTTTTAGCTATTTCCTGCGCCTTGAAATCTACCGTCAGTGAAATAACTATCTTGCAGTTGGATTCTTGTTGGTGTCGCTGCTGATAAAATTGTACTTTTACTTATAGAGGATTGGATTTCGCCAATTATCAACAGTCCATTTTTGATTAACAAATCCAATTCTATCTGGTCTGGCCTGCCAAAGACTTCGCCTTCGTCATCATATTCAGTAACATTAATCACCTGCACTCCGAAAGACTCTTCTAAAATTGCTTTCAGAGCATCGCCGAAAGATTCCTCCGAGTGCTTTCCCCATATCGCTCCCAAAGCACCAACACCACTGTCGTAATCGTCCCGCATTTCCCTATCTTGGGGAATTTCGGGTATTTCTTGGCGGATAATTGCTTTGATTTCTTCTTGTGTCATGACTTTTAGATCGCAGGCAGCATCTTTAATCCTATTATATCAAAGGCGATCGCGGCTCTCAGTGCCAGATATAGATGCCAAGTTTATCAAACATATCTTCTGCACTTTGACAACTTACCATCTCTTCTTCTCGGTCGGTCTTTTTAAAGGTTTCCTCGGTTATTTTGTTGGGAATGTTATATCATTTTTCAAAAGTAATGACAGACTTAGTTGATCATTTCAAAGCGCAATCCCTCTCGGAGAAAGGAATTGCACTTTCAGATGTTATAGCCATTTCAAATAAGTCTGATACAAGTAAAAAATAGGGTAAAATAAGGAGAAACAAGCAACCCATACAGAAAAATGTCCTATAGCCTAGACTTGAGAAAAAAAGTAATTGATTATGTAGAGAATGGAGGAAGCATAACCAAAGCCGCCGCTATATTTAATATAGGAAGAGCCACAATATATAGATGGCGTTCGTAGCGAAAAACTGGAAGCAACAAAGGTAAAACACCGTCAGAGAAAGCTGGACTGGAAAGCACTGTCAAAAGATGTCCAAGAAAATCCCGAGGCAAGATTAAGAGACAGAGCCGAGAAGTTTGGAGTGAGACCAGGTGCCATTTGCTATGCCTTAAAAAAAATGAAAGTTACCAGAAAAAAGAAGGAACTTCGTTATAGAGAAAGAAACCGAGAAGAAAGAATGAAATACTACAGAGTGCTGAGAGAATTGATTAAAATATATGGAAGTGAAAGCCTTGTATTTATTGATGAGTCAGGGTTTGAAGAATTTCAAGCCTGTTTTTATGCTTGGTCAAAAAAAGGGAAGAAAGTCTTTGGAGATAGACAAGGAAAACGAGGAAAAAGAGAGAACCTTGTCGCTGGGAGAAGAAAGGGAAAAAGACTTTATTGCACCGATGGTATTTACGAGAAGCCTGAATGCCGAAGGTTTTGAAGGGTGGTTATCTTTATATTTGTTGCCCTCTCTAACCATAACATCAGTATTAATTATGGATAATGCACCAATTCATCGGAAGACAGTCATTAAACAACTGGTAGAGGAAGCAGGTCATCAGGTCGTGTTTTTGCCAAAATACTCTCCTGATTTAAATGATATCGAACATGATTTTAGTGCATTAAAGAGGGCAAGAATGTATGCTCCTGTGGGGACACCCCTTGATGAAATTATTCGTACTTATTGTGTCGCCTAGTGTCTCGTTCTTATTTGAAATAACTATAGAAGCAATAAGACTCGCTTCCACAATTAAACTGGCTAATTCTAAAGATTCTCGCAAAGCCGCCGCGAGGAGGGGTTGTAGGGTGCTTTCCACTGGTTCATCAGGGAGGACAAAATCCGCTGGCAATTTCTCCCAGGTAATGGGGGGTAAAGTATCAGAGATGCGAGGTGCTAATGGGATTGTCATTTAGGCTCTCGTGTGATGGTGGTTATGGCGGTTTAGCTTGTTATAAGAGCAAATGAGTATTGCCATTGGCAGGATAGCACATAATTTGTAACCGTTCAGGGGGGGGTATATCAAGCAGCCAGTGGCATTGACTAGGTTAAACGCACCTTATTTGGTAATTACTGGAAAAACTAGGGTTGTCATTGTAGCACGGTGTTATGATTGAGCGGTGACTAATCGAGCCAGATTGCCACCGGAAAATCTTTTAATACAGTTATCCCTTGACTATTTGATTAATGATGAACAATCAACAAAATGGGGCTTTAAAAACCCAAAGTCAAGCAAATCTGCCAGTTTTTGCCCAACCGGCTTTTATCCCCTCCCCGACGCAGGAAGAAGAGGAACTGAACCTGCGTCAATTCTTTTCTGTCATCAAGCATCGCTGGTGGGTAATCGCTAGCATCACCCTAGGGGTGACGGGTGCGATCGCTGCTTATACTTTCTTAAAAACCCCTATCTATCAAGGTAAATTCCAGCTGCTCATCGGTCAACCCATTGAGGAAAATAAAAGTTCTTCCAGACTGGCAGCTCAAGATATTCTACCTCAGTTAGGTGGTGAAGACATCGATTATGATACCCAAATCGCCGTTTTAACCAGTCCTCAACTTCTTAACCCCATCCTTAGTAAAATAACCCCTAAGTATCCCGATTTTACCTACAGTGATTTAATTAGTGAAACTGGCAAATCTGATCTCGAAATTAGTCAATTAAAAGAGACGAAAGTTTTAGAAATTTCCTATCAAAATGAGGAACTGGAAAAAATTAAGTTGGTTTTAGACAATTTAGCTCGTCATTACCTAAACTATAGTTCTCAGGAACGCAAGACCGAAATTAATCAAGGCTTAGATTTTGTTAACGCTCAATTGCCTGTGCTGCGGGAACGAGTTAATTCTCTACAAAAACAAATGCAGCAATTCCGGCAGCAATACAATTTCCTCGATCCCGATAAAGAGGCGACTCGTTTATCACAACAGTTAACCAATACTGAACAAGATTATCGGGCAGCCCAAGTTGCCCTTAACGAAATTAACTCTCGCTATCAAGCTTTACAGCAACAGGTGGGATTAGCCCCTAATCAAGCAATTATCGCTACTTATCTCAGTGAATCTCCCGGTTATCAAGATTTGCTCAAGCAGCTGCAGGAAGTAGAAGTGGAATTGGCGAAACAATCGGCAGTTTTCGGGAAAGATAGCCCGATAATTGCCACCCTAGAGGAAAAAAGAGCCAATTTACTGCCCCTACTGCAAAAAGAGGCCCAGAGAACTCTAGGAGAAAAACTGCCCCAGACAGTGGGTAATTCCCCGGCTTTGGTATCTCAGAGCGCTCTGCGGGTAGAATTAACCCAACAATTGGTGGAAGCCGCTAACAGTCGCCAAACCCTAGAAATTAAGGTAGAATCCCTTGCCCGGGCCCTCGAACAACAGAAAGACTCGGTCAAAAATCTTGCGGCTTTGGCCCGTCGTTATACGGATTTACAGCGAGAATTGGAAATTGCCACCACCAGCCTTGACCGTTTTCTGGAGCAACAGCAAAAATTACAGCTACAGGTGGCACAACAGGTCGTGCCTTGGCAAATAATTTCCCCTCCAGAGGTAGGGGAAAACTCTGTTTCTCCTAAACCCGTGCGAAATCTGGCTTTAGGGGTTATCGGTGGTCTGTTACTAGGCCTAGGGGCGGCCTTTTTAGCTGAAAGATTAGACCCCGTTCACCACAGTGCAGATGAAATAAAAGAAGATACCAAACTACCCCTTTTGGGCGCAATTCCCTGGCAAAAAGACCTCGGTATGATCGAAAAAGTGATCACCGCGGCCCTACCTCAGTTAACAGTCGGCGATCGCAAAATTACTATCCCTAATACTACCCCGAAATCAGCCAACGAAAACCCCTCCTACTATAACTTCTCCCCCTTCTCGGAAGCTTTCCGCACTCTTAACACCAATATTCGCCTCCTCGGTTCCGATTCCCCCCTCAAGTCCCTCGTGATTAGTTCTGTATCACCGGGAGATGGTAAAACCACCATATCAATAAATATCGCTAAGGCTGCCGCTAGTATGGGAAAAAGAGTCTTACTGGTGGATGCCGACCTGCGACGACCCCAGGTTCACCTGCGACTTAATCTCGATAACGACCACGGCCTTAGTAATGTCATCGCCGAGAATCTCGATTGGAACGAGGCAATTCAATCCCTACCCCGCTACGAGAGTTTATCGATTCTTACCGCCGGTTCAATTCCCCCAGATCCAACCCGCTTGCTTTCTTCCCAGAGAATGCAGGAGATGATCTCGCAATTACAGCAAGACGACGTTTTCGATCTAATTATCTACGATCTACCACCGATCGCCGCTTTTGCCGATGGGAAAATTCTCGCCGCCATAGCCACTGGCCTAATTCTCGTCACTAAACTGGGCAAAACCGATCGCTTTGTGCTTAAAAATCTGCTCGAAGATCTGAGATTATCTCACATTTCTGTGTTAGGTTTAGTGGCTAATAATGTTAGTCGGAAAGACCACAATTATCGTTACTATGGCCATTACTACGGGAAGAGATAATTACAATAAAGATATATCCCCCCTTAATAAGGGGGGTTTCGATCCCCCCTTAATACCTCCTTAATAAGGGGGGTGTCTGATGGTTTTTAACACCTAACTACTTATTGATCGGTTATCAACTTTTAATTGATGTTAAATGCGGGTTTTAATCTGGTATCGCAATGATCTGCGGGTTCACGATCACGAGGCAATTTATCGAGCCATTCAAGAACAATTAGAGATAATTCCCTTTTATTGTTTTGATGAGCGTCAATTTGGTCTTACTTCCTACGGGTTTCCAAAAACTGGCAAGTTCCGAGCTAAATTTTTATTAGAAAGCGTAGCAGATTTGCGACAATCTCTGGAAAATTTAGGCGGTAATTTAATTATCCGACGGGGAAAACCAGAAGAACTTATCCCGCAATTAGTTCAAGAATTGCGGATAGCGAAGGTTTATTATCATCAAGAGGTAACAGCAGAGGAATTAGCGGTAGAAAAAGCTGTAAATAATGCTTTATCAAGGGTTCCCGTGCAGATAAAAACTTTTTGGACAGCCACTTTATACCATCCTGATGACTTACCTTTTACCCTTAATCACCTGCCGGAATTATTTACTAATTTTCGTAAACAAGTAGAACGTCATTGGCAAATAAGAACAACTTATCCCACGCCGAAAAAGTTGACAAAACTACCTAAAATAGATTTGGGAAACCTTCCTAGTTTAAACGATTTAGGCTTAACAGAACTAATTCTAGACCGAGGAGGTGTTTTGTCGTTTCAAGGGGGTGAAATGGCAGGAAAATCACGGGTTAAAGAATATATTTGGGATAGTGATTCCTTAAAAACCTATAAAGAAACCCGCAATGAAATGTTAGGGACTAATTATTCCTCAAAATTCTCAGCTTGGTTAAGTTTTGGCTGTCTTTCCCCCCGTTATATCTATGAGGAAGTACAAAAATATGAGCAAACAAGAGTAAAAAATGACTCTACCTATTGGCTAATTTTTGAATTATTATGGCGAGATTTTTTCCGATTTATTTGCAGTAAACACGGTAATAAAATCTTTTATAAATCTGGTTTGCAAGAACTTTATTTACCTTGGCTAGAAGATTGGGAAAGATTTAATCTCTGGTGTGAGGGAAAAACCGGTTATCCCCTTGTAGATGCTAATATGAGAGAATTAGCCGCTACAGGATTTATGTCAAATCGTGGCCGGCAAAATGTCGCTAGTTTTCTGACCAAAAATCTCGGTATTGATTGGTGTATGGGAGCAGAATGGTTCGAGTCATTATTAGTTGATTACGATGTCTGTAGTAATTGGGGTAATTGGAATTACACTGCTGGTGTTGGCAATGATGCGCGAGGATTTCGTTATTTTAATATCCCTAAACAGTCGAGAGATTATGATCCTAAAGGTGATTATTTACGTCACTGGTTGCCCGAATTAGCTCTAATAAAAGGCGATAAAATTCACGAACCTTATAAATTATCTCCAGAGGAACAAAAGCGTTATGGGGTGATTTTAGGGGTTAATTATCCTCGTGCCATTGTCGATTTTTTTCAATCGATCAAACACAACGAAAAAATTTATCTTCAGCATTTCAGTAATCAGTAATCAGTAATCAGTAATCAGTGGACTTCTACCTAATATTATCTCAAGACTAAAATTTTGTCTAGACAAGCAACTTACCCAAATAAAAATGATTTTAATGTCCCCAGATTTTTTCAGTTAAATTGAATTAGCAACGACAGATATATATTTCAGTACCGAACTACTAATTAGTACAGGTTATCAAAGCAAGCTCTGATTGGGTTATAATTTTTGCAGATGTCTAATCAACTGAAAACTCACATCTGATAACTGATAACTGATAACTGATAACTGATTAAGACATTTCTAACATTCTTTGAATCGGCAACAGTGCCTTAACTCTTAAATCTTCAGAAATAGTAATTTCTGGAGTTTTATCTCGCATACAGAGATACAATTTTTCGAGAGTGTTCAGTCTCATGTAGGGACACTCATTACAAGCACAGTTATTTAAAGCTGGTGCGGGTATAAATACTTTCTCTGGGGCGGATTTTTGCATCTGGTGAATAATCCCCGGTTCTGTGGCGACAATAAAGGTTTTTTCAGAACTTTTCAGAGAATAATTTAATAGTGCCGTCGTGGAACCAATATAATCGGCATGGCGTAAAACCGATGCTTCACACTCAGGATGGGCGATAATTTTTGCTTCTGGATGGGCAACTTTTAATTCTATTATCTTGCGTTCGGAAAAAGTTTCATGGACAATACAACTACCCTGCCAGAGAACTAAATCTCTACCAGTTTGCTGACTAACGTAACGGCCTAAATTGCGATCAGGAGCGAAGATAATCGGTTGATGGGCAGGGATTTGGTTAACTATTTTGACTGCGTTGGAACTGGTGCAGATAATATCACTCATGGCTTTAATTTCTGCACTGCAATTGATATAGGAAATCACGATATGATCGGGATATTGGGCTTTGAAACGAGCAAAATCTTGAGGATGACAACTATCAGCTAAAGAACATCCCGCATCTAAATCCGGCAGCAATACCAACTTATCTGGGTTTAAGATTTTAGCTGTTTCTGCCATGAAGTGAACCCCCGCAAATACGATCACATCTGCTGGCGTTCGGGCAGCCTGTTGGGATAAACCGAGAGAATCACCAATATAATCAGCTATATCCTGTATGTCAGAATTTTGATAGTAGTGAGCCAGAATAACGGCGTTTAATTCCCGTTTAAGCTCTTTAATTGCTGTAAATAGGTCATCAGGTAAGCTCGATCGATTTGCGGGTTGAACAGTTGTGAACACGGCGGCATTTATGGTTGTTTTTACCAAATACTAAATAGTCCCCTATATCATAGCAAATTTTTCTGAAGAGAGACCCCAAACAAAAAAAAGCTTGATGGAACAGCGATCAAACGACTGACAACCAAACCCCGATAATACCATTTTTCAAAAAGTAGGACTTACTTTTTGGAAAATGGTATCAGAGTTTATTGCTTTTGCACTGTCCCCCCTATCCTATCGAGAGATTCTTGGTCAAGGGTAAACCCTATTTTAGGGGTAATCACAATATCAGCTAAGAAAATTTCAGGCTTATTCCTATCAAATTTCTGGGGACACTTCGGCCGAACAAGATAAAATCAAGAAATCTTGGCAGGGTTCCGATTTGGTGCGCTCTCACTTGTATGCTCACGCTCTTTGCACTATTTGCCCGAATAAACCCGCTAAAACTGAGATTATCGCTAAAATCAAAGACTGTTGGTTAAATTCTGGAATTCACACCTATTTTACTTGAGTAGTTATTGGTCAACCTGGTCCGACGAGCGACACAAAAATCTGTCGGCAAACTTTAAGCAAATTCGATTTTACTTACCGTTTGTGGCTTAGTAAGGTTGAGAATTAGTGCGCTAATTTTAGAAGTAATAGAATGGGAGCAATCAGGGGAAGTAATTGACGTTATAATTAGCCATAGTTTTCCGTCAAAATTCGATTTTGTCTCTTTAAACCCTAATTAATCGGTTTTTAGAGCTAGTTTTGACTCTTGGTCTAATCTGCCTGTCTTCCTTGCTGTGACTGGCTTATAAATTTTTGGAGATGTCTAATATCTTGTTGACAATTTTTCCTCTATATCCTAGTCCTGTAAGTGCTATTTTGGGTCATGCCTAACGGCTAAAACAAAGCTTGTATTTTTTCAGGAGCAAATTCTTTCTGTGTGCGATAAGATTTACTCGCAAATCATTTCTGTTCTCCTTTTAGTGCTGAAAATCATTACGAACCTGTAGGCTATTTTCTTTGTTCCCAAAAAGCAGGACATCCTCGCGCTTTTGGCAAATTCAAGACTATTGAGCAGGGAAATTAACCGATAATTAATAACTTGTTGGGGTGCGTTAATTTAAGCAGCAACACACCCTAACTTTGTATTAATGCAAGAAATGACGAATGCCTGTTAAGACCATAATTAAACCTAACTCATTAGCGGCATTAATCGAATCCTGATCTTTTAAAGAACCTCCTGGTTGAACAATTGCCTCGATACCAAACTTGGCCGCCGTGCGAATAGAATCATCAAAAGGGAAAAAACCATCACTAGCTAAATAGCCACCTTTAGCCGCTTCTGCTGCTTGTTCAAGGGCAATTTTTACCGAACCAACGCGATTCATTTGCCCCGCACCAACACCTAAAGTAGTTTGATTTTTGGTCACTACAATAGCGTTAGATTTAACGTGCTTAGATACCTTCCAAGCAAACAGTAATTCCGCTAATTGTGCGGCAGTGGGTTGTTTTTCTGTCACCACGCGCCACTCCTCCGGGGTTTCCATCACATCATCGGCCGCTTGTACTAGAAAACCGCCAGCGATAACTTTTACTGTTTGTTTTTCTCCCGTGGTTAAGTCCGGCAGCAATAAAATCCGCACTTTTGACTTTTTAGCGAGTATATCCCGGGCTTGGGGGCTACAATCGGGGGCAACCACGCATTCTAGGAAGGTTTTCGTTAATTCTTTAGCGGTTGCTTCATCTATGGCTTGATTTAGGGCAACAATACCCCCAAAAGCCGAGATAGCATCGGCGTTAAAAGCTTTAGTATAAGCTTCCACTAAGCTACCACCGATCGCCACCCCACAGGGATTATTGTGTTTCAAGATAGCGGCGGCCGGTTTTTTACTGCCGAATTCGGCGATTAAACGGCGGGCTGCTTCCAAATCGACTAAATTGTTATAACTTAGTTCTTTTCCCTGTAATAAGGTCGCTTTTCCCCAACCGTGAGCCATTGTCCCGCTGCCGTACCAAGTGGCACTTTGGTGGGGATTTTCGCCGTAACGCAGGGTTTGTAGGGCATTTCCTGCCAAATGAAAGCGAGTCGTTTCCCCGTTTAAGCTGGCGAAATAGGCAGCGATCGCACCCTCGTAGGCATTGGTTAAAGCGAAGGTTTCCCCCGCCATTTTTTGACGGAATTCCAGGGAGATTTCGCCGTTATTTTGCCGTAATTGGCTTAAATACTGCTCGTAATACTTCGGGTTACTGATGACAGTCAAATGGGCGAAATTTTTAGCCGAGGCGCGTAACATCGCCGGACCACCGATATCGATTTGTTCGATCGCCTGAGCGGTGGTAACTTCAGGATTGGCGATCGTCTGTTCAAAGGGATAGAGATTAACCACCACCAAATCAAAAGGACGAATTTGATTAGCCTCCATTTCCGCTAAATCTGACTGCCAATCCCGTCTAGCCAAAATACCGCCATGGATGCGAGGATGGAGAGTTTTCACCCTTCCGCCCAAGATTTCAGGAGAACCTGTGTATTCTCCCACTTTAATCACGGGAATTCCCGCCGATTGCAGTGTTTTGGCGGTTCCTCCACTGCTAATAATTTCAAAATCAAATTCTTCTGTTAGCTGACGGGTAAAGTCAACTATTCCAGTTTTGTCAGTCACGCTGATCAGCGCTAAACGTCCCATAGTAGTGATCTATAAGCAACCATTTCAGTATATCTCAGTCCTAACCCGTTAAAAATTAAAAAAAAGTAGGTTAGTAAATAATCAGCTGCTTCTATATTTTCGTCTCTCAAATAGCAACTTATGCCAAGAAAAAAATTGCAACTCTTCCTGGAAAGATTTAGTCTGACTTGTTAAAAAATACAGGATTTTTCAGGGGGAACAAGTCCATCGAGATTGATGAAAATCTCTTGGCCACCGTTATCACTAAATGTTGTCAGATTACCATCATCTTTTCTTGTTCTTAAAATATTACCTAAGTACCTAAGCAAAATTAATTCCACAGATCTAACTACCTCTTGCCTCTTGCCTCTTGCCTCTTGCCTATCCTAACCAAGAAATTAATTTTGCACGACTACTTAATAACGTTTGTGATCAACTAATTGACTGAGAGTCACCACCTGATAACCTCGATCGTGTAATTTCGCTAATAAATTCTTCAGCACGATCGCCGTGTTTTCATCTCTTTCGGGAGACCCACCGTGAAGCACTAAAATCGCCCCGGGGAAAATAAATTGCGAGATATACCAAGTGGTAAATTGAGGGTGATTCGTTGCTTTTCCGGTATCTAAAGGGATCATGGAAGCGAGGGCAAATCGGGACTCATAGCCGGGGAATTTCCCCAAAAACGAGCGCATAGATTGATTATAGAAGGCTTGACCGGGACGATACCAGCGCGGTGCAAGACCGGCAAGACGACTTAAAATATCGTTAGCTTCCCGAAACTGACTAGCAAAAGCGTCGGCAGCCAGTTGACTGGTACGCAGATCTTGGGTGCCGTGATTAGCGATTTCGTGACCTTGGGCGATGAGGCTCTCAATCAAGGTGGAGTTAGGTTGTAGGTGTCCCGTGATCAGAAAAAAAGTCGCCTTGACGGCAGTTGCCGGGCTGGCTTTTTCTCGATTATGAGCGGCGATCGCTGCTAAAATGCGATCAGTGGATTTTCCTTCCGGATCGTTGGGAGTGGGTAGATCATCGATAGTAAGGGCGATAATTTTCTCTCCTGTCGGTTGATAGAAAATTGCCCCGGTCAAAAGTCGAGCGACGATCGAGATAATTAATTTGGCAATGCTCATTTGGGGGGTTAAGGGATGAGAGGAGAAGCAAAGATTAGCGATTACAGGCCAAAGATGATTTCTTTAGGAGATATTTCTGCATTTTGTTGAGTTTCTGCATAAGCCCCAAAACTGAGTCTAGCGACTCCTGGTAAAAATAAGGTGGTGGCCACGGATGACAACTACCAAACCTGTGAGCCTTTTCAAGGTAAAAATTAGACATATCCGCCCTTAGATTGGCTGATCATGGCTATTTACCACTGGTTCGGGGCTATCCTCGCCAATCCAAGCCCTGACTAACTCGTAGCAGAGACCGAGCAGAACCGGCCCGACGAACAAACCGATAATCCCGTAGGCGATCACTCCCCCAAACACCCCCAGCAGAATCACCACCATGGGAATGGGCAGACCGCGCCCCATTAAGATCGGTTTGAGGAAATTATCGATCAAGGTGGCCGGAATCATCCAGATGGTAAATAATAGGGCGGTGGGATGGGGTAGTGTTACCCAAGCGTGAATGAGCGCCCCCAAGACAATCAAACTGGGGCCAATTTGGAGAATGCCCAAAATTAGGGTGAGGAGAGTTAATAAACCGGCCGCAGGCGTTCCCACCGCCACTAAACCGATGCCGATCAAAAGACTCTGGATAATGGCAACACCGATAATACCGCGGCTAACATTGCGGACGGTGGAGGCGGTAAGACTGGCCAGCGCGATTCCTCGGCCTGGGGCGATCTTTTCTGCTAACCGGTTCATCAAGTGAGTCAGATTTTTAGCGGAGAGGGTGAGGGCTGCCGCAATCAGAATCGAGACGATAAATTTCAGCACCGTCAGACCGGTACTGGTAGCTAGGGAAAGGGAGATTTTCCCCAGTTCTTTTAATTGTGGCTCGAAGCGTTGAAGAAATTGACCCGTGTTATCCGATGCCTGCTGCCAGAGACCGGCAATCCTTTCGCCAATCAGCGGCCAGGTGGCCACATCGGCGGGGGGAGGGGGAATCACCGCCGCACCAGTATCGATATATTCGGCCAGCGTTCGCAGATTACCCGCCAGAACCGCTGCAATGCCACTCACCGGACCGATAATAATCCCTAGACAAAGTAGGGTGAGGAGAACCGCGGCCAGTTTCGCCCGGCCAGCGAGCAGCTTTTTTAACCAGAGAAAGATCGGATACCAAGCGATCGCTAGAATTGCTCCCCAGAGGATCATGGTTAGGAAGGGACGCAGCAGGGTAAAACCGGCAAATAACAACAGGCCGAGAAAAAACAGCCGGATGACGAGATCGATAATTTTAGCGTCATTTTTCATCAATAGCGATCGCCTTTTGGCTAGATGAGGACATTTCTGCAATTATGGCAGTTTTTCGTTATCGGTAGTGATTCGCTGGTAGTGGTGAGCCGTCTTGCTGATCTGGTGGGGATTGTGTAGAATGTTTTCTGATCAAAATAACTGCCCGATAAATCTTTAAAACTGATTCTTTCAGGGTAAATCTCCTGAGAAATATCTTTTTTTGGTCAGTGCAATGCTTACTTGCCATCGTCTTGATCGAGTAAAATCGACTAATTTAATCTGTTAACAAGGATGCAAGCAAATTTATTAGAAGTGCGCGCGGCAACCCGTCGATTTGGGGGATTAGTCGCCGTCGATGGGGTTTCCTTTCAGGTACAAAAAAACGAGATTTTTGGCTTAATTGGACCCAATGGGGCGGGAAAAACGACTTTATTTAATCTGATCACCGGTTTAATTCCCCTATCGAGTGGTGATTTAATTTATCAAGGCGACAGTCTGGCGAATTATCGTCCTCACCAGATCGCTCAGGCGGGAATTGCCCGTACTTTCCAGAATTTGCGCTTATTTGGCGAATTATCGGCTTTAGAAAATGTGGCGATCGCTGGTCACATTCACAATAGCTCCAATCTTTGGACGGGAATTTTGGGTTTACCAGTTTCGAGAAGGGAGGAAGAAAAAACCTACAAAAGAGCGGCGGAATTATTAGATTTAGTCGGATTAACCGACCAAAGCAATAGAAAAGCCTGTAATTTAGCCTATGGTGATCAAAGACGCTTGGAAATTGCCCGCGCTTTAGCTTTGCAACCCCAGTTATTACTGCTCGATGAACCGGCAGCCGGGATGAATCCCAGCGAAAAGGGGTCATTAAGTCAGCTAATTCGACAAATTCGCGATAATTTAGCTCTAACCGTCCTGTTAATCGAACATCATGTGCCTTTAGTGATGGGATTATGCGATCGCATTGCTGTGTTAGATTTCGGTAAGTTAATCGCTTTGGGAGATGCAGCTACAGTCAGGGAGAATCGCGCGGTGATTGAAGCTTATTTAGGGGATGAATAAGGATTTTAGATAATTACTCTTCAGGTTAATGGGAGATCAGTAGGTAGGGGTTAAAAATTATCAGACACCACCCTTATCAAGGGGGGACTAAGGGTAGGGTTGATTCATGAATCAACCCTACTATGAATCAACCCTAGGACTGAGGGGGGATCGAACCTAAAATCCATTTTTAATTTAATTATAACCAGCTACTTAACAATGATTATTTAATTACCAGAGATAGTCAAAAAAAGAGTTAAAGTTTCTCCCGATCAATATTTTGTCATAAGTACGGACGCACAATTATTTGTAGGATGGGTTAGCGGTAGCGTAACCCATGCTAACTCATCCAGTCGCTTAATTCCTTTAATCTTGTTAGCGCGTAACAACTCTCGACGCACCTCATAATCAGCAATTTCTGGAAGAATAACCCTAATACCTGCTTTAATTAGGGTTTGTAGCCAACAATTACAAGCTAGACTTTCAGGCGCTCGCTTAGGATTAGTAATTAAACCGATAATTCCCGTATCTAATAAAACTACTCTATTCACCAAGTTACTCCCTTTAAGTGAGCCGGAAATAAAGGACGCTCAGATAAACGATCTTGATCGAGTGCTTCGATTAAATATTCACCGGTTTCTTGTTGTTCTTGTTCATCTTCTTCATCAATCCAAGATTGAAGTAAATTAACCAGTTTGGTCTGTTTTTTTTGTTCTAAAATAGTATCTTTAAGTAGCTTGAGGACATAATCTTCTAGAGAAAGACCTTTCTCCGTCGCTTTTTGGCTGAGATATTGTTCGATTTCCGATGTTAAATTAAGAGTTAGTGGCATGGGCTTGACTTGAATCAATTTATCGTGTCTTTAACTATTATAAACAAAAAAGCGATCACCCTCTATCAATAGAGCGCAATTGCCCCTAATTTAAGACTTCAATTGTTGCTGAATTTGCCATTTTTCTATTAAAAACTAACTAGCAAAGTCAAATACTGGTGTTTCAATTACCCGTTTTGGTCGCTTATTTTCCCAGATAATTTCCTGCAAGCGTTCGACAGTTTCTGGTGCAAAAAAACGCTCTCCTGTTTCTACACAGACTCTAGCGGGGACATTTTCTATAATAAAAAAATTGCCATTGATTTCAAGGGTATAGGTAACTTCTTGTTCAATTAAGGTTTCTGGTCTAGAATTAGTTGACATCTGGTGTTCTCCTTGATTTAAAATCAATCCATAAATTTGGATCGGGTTCATATAGGGTAATAATTTTGAGCAAAGGGCGAGAGGGATAGCTACAATGAATGTGTAAGGCTCTATTAATTAGAGTAAATCCCAAAAGTAAACAGCTTGCACCATACTTATCAGCCGGATAATCTTCAATAATTTCGCTTTGTTCCATCGCCTCCCGTAATTCTTGAACACTGATCTGACGCAGGATACTTTGATTGACAGCGTGTTGAGAAAATTCCAATTGGTTTTGTCTAACTTTTTGACGAATTTCCTCAATCATTTCTGTCATAGCCGACTTTAATTTGAGCGTAAATATCCGTTGCTGTCATTTCGCCAAACAACTGATCTTTAATTTCTAAATAATTTAGAGGTTGGTATGCTGTTTCTCTTAGAAAGAAAGCCGCTTTAGCAATTCCCAATCTCTCTACGAGAGCTTTAACTCCCTCTTTTCTAATTTCCTCAATCTCAGGAATCGTTAAATCTGTTGGAACTTTCATAGTAATTTTTCTCAATTCAAGCGTCGAAATAGATTTTCAATTTTGCTTCATTCATCCACACTCCTACCATCATAACAAAAAAGCGATCGCCCTCTACAAATATAGCGTGATCGCATCTAATTCGAGACTATAGCTTTATTCGCCATTCGCTTCGCTTTCTTATAAATACTCAATCCCGCCCTGCATTTTGTCAGGACTCAGCCTTTAGGTTAGCCTGTACTGTAGAAGCAAGAGTTTTGTTATCTCGCATTACTCTGATCAACAATCTTAAGGCTTCGTTAACCGCATCAGCAGTGGGAAACATTTCTGCGACATCAGGCTCCAAGCGCACAGTGACTCCACCAAAGCTTTTTCTTCCAGAGCCTAACTTTCTAACTCGGAGGTGCTTCAAGTCATACTCTGTCCGTAAATCATCTTCCATTTCTGGCTCATCCCTCTTCATAAGCTTCTCGTTCGGTTTGCGTCACTTCCCTTGCACTAATGAGTCGAATTACATCTCCTCTTTCAGTATAGGATACAATTAACAATCGCCCTCGATCTGACTCGCCAACAATCAGATATCGTTCCTCGCTCTCAGAATGCTCTGGATCATCGAAAATTTTGTATCAGCAATTTTTTGTTATCATCACAAGTACGGGAGAGCCAATTTTGCTTCATTCATCCACACTCCTATCATTTTGACACAAAAAGCGATCGCCCTTTCAAAATATAGTGCGATCGCCCCTAATTCGAGATTTGAATTATTGCTTCTGCTCTCCTATAAATACTCAATCCAACCTCGCATTTCGTCAGGACTCAGCACTTCGTAAATCAAGACTAAACTACGAATGATTTCCCGCAGCGAACGAGTATTCTTTTTGCAAAAAGCAACCCCCCAATGAGCCGCATTTTGACTAGCCAGCCTCAGAAAATCCGTGTCATGGGTGACAATTACTCGTCCCTGCTGACAAGCAAACGCTAACTGAACCTCATCCGGTTGTCCAAGTAGTCCCATCTCACGAGTCACCGTCACATCAATCCCCTGACGGCGCAAAGCCAAAGCCACGTCTGGGTCAACATTTTCATCTAAGTGAAAACGAAGGCGCTCACTCACCACGTAACTCCTTCAGCTTTGCTTGCAACCGAGAAGGATAATTGCTTTGCAACGAGTCAGCAAATGCTTCATCCTCTCGCATACTTTGCTGGATTTCATCTTGATGGTCATAGTAGTATGCCATCGCTGCATAAACTGAGGCTAAAGGGAGGTGATATTTCCCAGCAATCAAATCTAGAGACTGTCCCATCCGTAGATATAAAGTGGCAATATCAGCAACCGTCATGCGAGTACCTGCAATACGAGGTTTTCCGCCTCTAATCCCTGGTGTAATGTCAATATACTGATTCAGAGTAATTTCCATTGATAACTATGAGATGACATACAAAGTCTAAATCAATTCCACAAGCTACTTTCAGATTCTAACACAAAGGAAAGTGTAAATCCTCAAAAAAAGCGATCGCACTTTATCGATAAAGTGCGATCGCTGCTAATTTAAGGCTAGATTGACCAGTTTTTCATTTTAATTTGCGCTTCAAGGCTGAACCAGCACCAAGAACACCAATGGTGAGTAAACCTAAGACTGAAGCAGGTTCGGGAACAGGCTTAGCCAAGCGAAGCTGTCCTACGGCAAAACCTACGCTACTGGAAACTGTGATTTTGTCAATCAAATCTCCGCCTGTGCCGTAGAAGCCAAAGTACTTGGCTCCCGCATTACCATTTACAGCTTGTGTCAGACTTGTCGTAGTGCCATCCTGAGCAGTTACAGTAATATCGAAGATGTCGAATGGATCTGGCTGCACATACAGGTCAAAAGCAGCAATACTAGCGGGCAGGTCAATCTCAATCGATGTTGCACTGTTGGAAAAATACACCTCTCCCGTGTAGCCGTTACTCCAGCTTCCCCAACCACTACCAATCTTTCGGTAATTTACACTTGGAGTGAAAGTTAAGTTACCTAAAGGCGAGGATAGAGTTGTAACATTTGTGAAAGTTGCTAAGCCAGGATCGGGAACAGTAACCATGTTAAAACCTAAATTGGTTAGCGTGTTCGTCCCCGGTGAAACCCATGAATTGCTATCATCCAAAGCGACAATGGCTGCATTGGCAGCAGTTGTATGGGCAAAGGTGACTCCTAGAGCTACAAAGGTAGCTCCAGCCGCCGCCATTGAAAATTTTTTCAGCACAGTCGAAGTTTTCATATTCAGAAACTTTCCTCAAAACAAATAAACAAATGTTCTGACTGCCCTTTAAAGGAGAAAATCTCGAATTAAGCGACATTGGCAAGGGAGAAAGATGGGTTTTTTCAAAATTGCCAATCACTAAATTTTAAGCTAGTTCCTCAATGACAAGACAGAGCAACAACGGGATTCTACCCCCTCCCGATTTTGTCAAGCCTAAACCAACAGAAATTTACAAAAATTTATAATTATTGTTACCCTTAAGAGTAGGGTAGTAAAAAAATCTTGGGTGCATCTCAATTTGGTCGAAATATCTATATTACAGAGCGCACGCAGTTCGATAAACTCACTGACCACAGTGCGCCCCTACCATTGGCGCAATAATATTATTGTAGGGGCGAATTGCATTCGCCCTCTTTGATCCCCCCTTAATCCAAGGGGGGTATCTGACAATTTTTAACCCCTACCTAATTAACAGCCGATCCCTAATCTCTCAATAACAGATATTCGCGAATCTCAAAAAAGTTATCCCAAGGAATATAGGGTTGATTTTCCGCTTGCAGATAATCGATTAAACGATCCCTAGCAAAAACTAGATCGGCCCTTCTAGCCATGGTAATATCGGTAACGGAATCACCGATCGCAATAGTTTCTACTCCTGAATATTTGGCCATAATCAAGGCTTTAGCCACTAATTCCGTCTCATTTTCCCAATCGGAGTGAACTTGCAGATATTCCCCTTGAGTATGAAGATTGACCCCATAAATTGCCGTTACCTTATCTAATAGTCCCTCGCGTTTTAAGACCGTTTCAATCATGCCTTGGATGCCACCGGAGATAATAATAAAAGGGATGGATTGCTCCTGTAAAAAAGCGAGGAATTCGGCTAATCCGGGGCGAATTGGCTTGCTTTCGGCATAGGCGAGAATATCGGCGTATTTTTGGCTCGGTATCGACTCTAAAAGTTGACGGACACCCTGGCGCAGACTGAGAGTGCGGGCGTACATTTGGGGTATAATTTGGGCCGATAAATCGGGGGCGAATTCTTTGAGCATACCCGCAAAAGTTTCCACGGCGGTGATAGTGCCATCAAAGTCACAGAAAACAATTTTACTCATGGGGTGACAAAATATCTGAAATTGGATATAATCGAAGGTTATGATTAATTTTACAGAGATTATCTGACTCTAGAGCTTCAACCCCCATGAAATCCTATCTCGCCGCCGCCATTCAAATGACCAGTCAGCCGGATTTAGAGAAAAATCTCGCTGCCGCTGAAGAGTTGATCGAACTTGCCGTGGGTAAAGGGGCGGAATTAATCGGTTTACCGGAGAATTTCGCTTTTATGGGGGCAGAAACCGATAAAATCGCCCAGGCCGAGACTATTGCTCTCAAAGCCGATAAATTCCTCCGCACCATGGCCCAACGGTTTCAAGTGACCATTTTAGGGGGTGGTTTTCCCGTGCCGGTGACGGGTATTCCCGATAAGGCTTATAATACGGCTATTTTAGTCGATGGCAACGGTGCGGAATTAGCCCGTTATCAAAAAGTCCATCTCTTTGATGTCAATGTCCCGGATGGTAACACCTATCAGGAATCGAGTACAGTCATGGCAGGGATCGATTTACCGCCGATTTATGGCTCCGATAGCTTGGGCAAAATTGGCCTCTCGATTTGCTATGATGTGCGTTTTCCCGAACTCTATCGCTATTTATCGCGGCAAGGAGCCGATGTTTTATTTGTACCTGCGGCGTTTACAGCTTTTACAGGGAAAGATCATTGGAAAGTTTTGTTACAAGCGCGAGCGATCGAGAATACTTGTTATATAATAGCTCCTGCTCAAACGGGGAATAATTACGCACGCCGTTACACCCACGGTCACGCTATGATTATCGATCCTTGGGGTGTGGTTTTAGCCGATGCGGGGGAAGAAGCGGGAGTGGCAATTGCCGAAATTAATCCCCAACGTCTGCAACAAGTGCGACGACAAATGCCTTCCCTGCAACATCGTGTTTTTGTTTAAAATTCGCTCTGAAAATTAGTTCCCAGGTACGGTTATCAATAGGGAACAGAGCCTCACTTCTGTGTTCTCCAAACACTTAAGTAGGTAGGCATTAAAAATTATCAGATGCCCCCCTTATTAAGGGGGGATCCCCCCTTAATCCCCCCTTATCAAGGGGGGTAGGGGGGATCGAACCTAAAATCCATTTTTAATTTAATTATAACCAACCACTTAATAATAACTTTTTAGCAAAATCGATCGCTTCCTGAAAAACTGTAACTTTGCCTTCAATTTGGGCAATTTGTACCTCGGTTAATAACTTACCAATAATCGGACTAGGTTTCAGGTGTAAATGGTTAATTAAATCATCGCCCCTTAATAAAGGTCGGGGATGGGCGATAATATTATGGGGATCGAGATAGGAAGTCAACAGAAAAGCGACGATATTTTTGTTAATCCCCATCGATAGAGCAAAAAGGGCAAAGATAGGAAATACTTTTCCCGTATTTAGATAAATAAAATACTGTTCCCGCAGACTTAAATTATCTGCCTCCTTGAGGGGAGGTAAACACTTAATCACCGTGATTACCGTGCGAATTTCCCCACGGGAATACTTGAGATCGATTAATTCTTTTTCCGCTTCTGCTAAAATATCCGATACCAATAGGGCTAATTTTGTCAACTGTAACTGAGAAGGGGAAAAGATAAATTTTTCCGGTGACAAAGATTCTAAAAATCCCGCTGCCGCTTCCACCCCCATAACTCGCTCCATTTTTGCGGGGGTAATCCGACGCAACCAGAGAGATAATAAGCCATCTTCCCAAGCACTTTTTAGCCATTTATTGCCACGGGAATTGAGCAAAAGGTAATTCAACTCGGATTGTACCCTTTCGGCGGCTACAAGGCGCAATAAAGGGGCAAGAGAACGAATAGTTGCACGGGTATGGGGTTCGATCTCAAAGTCCAATTGAGCCGCTTGTCGATAGGCCCTTAATAATCTTAGGGGATCATCTTGGAGATTTTCGCGGGAAATCATCCGCAGAGATTGGCAGCCTAAATCTTTTAATCCCCCTAAAGGATCGAAAATTTCTTGGGTTTGGAGATTATAAGCGAGAGCATTAACGGTGAAATCCCGTCTTTTTAGGTCTATTTCTAGAGATTCTCCCTCCTGTTGTGCGAAATCAAGCGTACCCTGCGGAAAAACGACGCGAGCAATTTGACGAACGGCATCTAAAACCACAAAACCGGCTTTATACTGATGGGCAATAGTTTGAGCAATTTCGATCGCTTTTTCGGGAACCACAAAATCTAGGTCAATATAGTCTTTCTGACGGTTTAATAAAGCGTCTCGCACAGCACCACCGACTAAATAAGCATTTTCTGGCAATTCTTGCCGATTAATCGCAAAAACTTCTTTAACTAAACTATCTAGGTTTTTTTGACAAGACATCGAGAAGATAAATTTACAAAAATATAATTTTGACCGGCCCCATTTGGAGAGAGACTAAGCTAGATTAACGGAAAAGACCTATAGAGTTAAACTTATGTGTATTTGTGTTAACTGCTATTTTGTTGATCGCTGTCTCACCTATCATGCCGTAGAAACACAACATCAGGAACGTCATCTCACCGAGACACCGGACTTTGAAGCGAAGAACCCTTCTATTAACGTTAACATTCGCACCAAAGAAGATTATATCGAAATGGAATGGGATGTGGTGGGTTGCGAAAGCTTTTTACGCGAAACTGGTAAATGGTCTAGTTTGCGACCGGGTGAACCAATTCCCACCTAAAATACCTGAACTTCCCCCATACATATATACTACAAGAGCCAAAAACCCTTATCCAGCAATGGATACAACCTTTGAATTTTCTTGATGTACCCGTGGAATGGTGGTCATGTATATAGAAAAAGTTCCTAACCGTTGTGTCTGGAGTGGTTTTTATCAATGAGCATTGCTTAAAAGCAAATAATTCATAATTTAAGTAGGTAGGCGTTAAAAGTTATCAGATCCCCCCGCCTATCGGCACCCCCCTTATCAAGGGGGGCAGGGGGGATCGAACCTAAAATCCATTTTTAATTTAATTATAACCAGCTACTTAAGAGCGAGGTATTTATGGGTAAAGAAGAAGAACTACTTGAACAATGGCGAGAACTGACTCCGGAAAAGCAACAAAAAGTTTTACAATTTGTTCAAATACTTAAGTCTAAGTCAGAAACAACAGCACCACAATCTAATTTTATTCCCCAAACACCATTAAGCAAAAAGTTATGGGAAATCCGACATCGGGCGATCGCAGCTGGATTGCAACTGCTCAATGAAGATGAAATAGAACAAGAACTTGCTGCACGTCGAGGAGGGTGCAGTGAGTCATAAGAAAGCCTACATAGACTCTGGCGTACTCATTACTGCTTTCCAAGGCATCCAATCAGCCAGTATCAAAGCCTATCAAATTCTCAACGATGAAAATCGGCAGTTTGCCTCAAGTCGATTTGTTCAGTTAGAAGTATTACCTAAAGCAACTTTTAACAAGCAACAAGAAGAAATAGAATTTTACGAAACATTTTTTCTGGCTGTTAATTACTGGGCAACTGACTTAGAAAAAATTATACAGAATGCTCATGAAATTGCTGGCACTTACGGTTTAGCGGCGATGGATGCACTTCATGTTGCTGCTGCGCTGCAAATTCAAGCTGATGAACTAATCACCACCGAAAAGCAAACCAAACCAATGCACCGAGTCAGGGAAATTCAGATTGTTTCAATAGACATCTCTTTTGCATGAGTAGAAAACGGGTTTCTCGGAGAAACCCGTTTTCTGTGCGTTAACTAAGAGTAAGGAGACCAGGGACCGATGACGGTTTCTCCTCGCTTCTCTTTTTCTGCTAATTCCAGGTTTAAGGTTAATAGTTTCTCTAAGATGTCGTCGTCAGCTTGGAAGTGATAGGCTTCCATCACTAGCTTGTCTAATTTCTGATGGAGTTGATACAGTTGGCTACTGGGTTCGTTAAAGAATTGGTTATATAGTTTAGTGATTCCCCATTGTTTTTTCTCCATCTGTTGGCTGCGGTATTCGTGTAATTCCCCGGCGGTTTGACGGATTTTTTCGACAAGTTCCTGTGAAGGTGTCTGGGGAAAGGGGAAGGTTTCAAAACAGGTGTTATGAGTGTAGGCTGTTGTGTGACCCAGGGTAGATTTTTGAGATTGCATCCAAGTTCGGTGAATGTTAGATAAAAGAATACCTAAGATATAATAATCATCGGAAGCAACTACTACGGATTTATCTCCAGGAAGCCAGTTAAGGGGTGCTGGAATAAAAACCGCCCATTTAGAGACTCGTGGAACAGCAAAGTAGCATGAAATGGAAGTAATTGCTGTTCTCATTGCTGGTCTTTTTTCACCATATTTCCACCAGTTTAGTTTAGTAACTTCTCGTCTATTTTGCTCTCTTTCTGGCTTAACATTTACTTTAATATGCTCAAAAGGTAGTTTATATTCACTAGCATCCTCTAAACTCATATTATTGAAATCAATAATCCAGCGGCTAGGTTTTCCATGAGGATTGTCAGTTAAATCACCAGCAGAGGATGATAATTTTAAAACCTCTTTATTCTTAAGAGCATTTTCGATCCATTTTTCCGCTTGCTCACTCTTAATATAAAATCCCTTACCAACTGGTATCACTCCTTGAAAACTAATATTTTTGTTGGCTAATAGTCTAACTGCTTTTGAAACATCTACTGTCGTCGTCAAAGAAGAATTAATCTGAGAAACTGGATGATTATCTAAATAATAACTTACCGGTTCAATTTTACTCCAATTGACAATACTAACATGAACAGTAGCCTCACCAGACCAAGGCTGAGTAGAAATCGCCTCATGAATGCGTCCACCATTGTGAGTAATATAATCCAACGCTGCTACACGACTTTTTCCTTGACTAATAGAATTAGTTCCGACTAAACCCGCTCTTCCTTTCTCATCTAATTGATTATGTGCTAGACGAAACCAATAGGAACAAAAATCAACCGAGTCTTTAACCTCAGAAAACCTCGCAAACACTCTATTAACATAATCATCACTGAGATTTAATCTCATGTGTTTCCCTCCCAAAAATGGAGGATTGCCGATAATTGCGTCTGCTTTTTGCCAATCCGTAAACAAAGCATCAGCACAGATAATATTACTATCCAAAGTATCCAAAGGTAAAGAAGCTTCCGTCAAATTAAACTTATCAATCGCCACCTTCCGGGCAATCATTAAAGTCACCCGCGCTAATTCTACAGCAAAAGGATTAATATCCATACCATAAAACTGTTTAGGCGTAACAAAACTAATCTGTAACTGCTCACTAGCAGAACGACGACGTTCAGCAATCTTTTCAATTAATAACTGTTCAATGCGCTTTAATTCTTGATAGGCGACATAGAGAAAATTACCCGAACCGCAAGCAGGATCTAATACCTTATACTGCTGTAATTCTAACTGAAGTGTATTTAACTCCCCAATCGTCCCAGCTTGCTCAATTCTTTCCTCCCAGTAACGGCTAATAGTTGGGCGAACAATTTTCATAATATCCGCTTCTGAGGTAAAGTGCATCCCGTAGGTGTGGCGTTCTTCAGCATTAGCTGTCCCTTCAAAAATATTACCAAAAATTGCCGGACGGATCTTACTCCAATCCTGACGCGCCGCCACATCCAGAAACTCTAATTCTTTCTGATTTAATTCAATTGGATGAATTATACTAAACAGTCCCCCATTAAAATAATCCACTCCCTGATACTTACCAACGGGGGTAATTCCGGGTTGGTTCATCTGTTGAAATAATCCTCCCAAAACATCATAAGAATTGCCACCATTTAGACATTCTTGTACACAAGAAATAAATAAATCTCTTGGTAACAATCCTCGATCCTCGGCAAACATTGCCAAGACACACTGTAAAATAAATCGCTGCGCCGTCAACTGATCAAAACCGCTTTTCTGACTGCGTTTTTTTAACAGTTGAAACAACTCACCCATCCGCCGCGCTGCCGTTTCTGTAATCTCGACTTGATTATTCTGAAAGATAGGGGTACGATTCCCTGCTTCCATAAAATTGAAGGCACTCACCCGATTTTTCAAATCGTTGAGATTGACTCGATCTACTGGTTCATCTATTTGAAGATCAAAATCAAAAATCCAGAACTGATCAAAATTACATAATAAGACATAGCGAGGGCGATTAGGAACCAATCGACTCCAGTATTCAAAAGCTTGGGGATAGTGTTTATTTAAATCTTCTCCTCGCTTTTTCATTTCAATTAAAACACGAGGTTTCCAAACTAAATCAGCAAATCCCGTTTTACCTTTCTTGCTACCTTTAGTAATCGCCTCCTCATAAGTTGCACCCGCTTCTAACGCACCTTTATGACCAAAAGCTCGAAAGAAACGGTCTAGGAAAATCTGAGCTTCTTTCCTTTCTTTGCCAGTAATATGCTGTTGACAAAAATCAATAAATTCCTGTAAGCTTTCAAGAGTAGTAGTCATCTTTTGCCTTTCCATTGGAGTAGGGTGGGCGTTGTAGTGCGATCACCATCTTACACAATAATTCATCATTCATAATTCCCCCCTCCCTTCTCCTGTCTCCTGTCTCCTGTCTCCCGTCTCCTCAGCTTAACGGGTTACTCCATCCACCACCGGACGGATATCGCTGCCCTCAAAATAGCCGGGGTTGCCTGTCCAGTTGAAATCCGACACGCGGATGTTGAGTATTCCCAACTGCAGCACTGGGTTATAGCGCAAAATTAAACTATAGGTGCGACGACTCCATTCGAGAAAATATTCTGTACTGATTTCCTTAGCTTGATCGATACTATAAATGCTCTGAAAACCCACACGGATCGGACCATATACCTGTTGAGTTATACCATAGGACATTGTTTGTTGATCAACAAAGCGATCAAAGAAAAAGGGTGATTGTCCGTTAACTAAACCCTGACTAAAACTAATATTAAACCCGGTATAGTCGAAAAAATTGCGGGAAAAACGCCCAAACTGCCCTAATAATCCCACGGTTCCCGTGACGGAGTTTTGCGTCTCTCCATTGGTGTAATAACCGGTGACACCGGTGACACCGGTGACAATAGCAATATAGGGTTGAACGGGAAGAGGAGAAAATCTTAACCCTTGGTCGGGGGTCGGTGGTAAAGTGGGAGCAGACCAGAGTAAAAAACTGCGATTGAGGGAGACAGCGCCCTGAAAACGGCTTAAATTAGTAACATTATCCGTTGCATTGGCCGCTAAGAGATTACTGCGATCGGTGGGTGCGTTGATATTCTGAACAGAAGCTTGATAACTGAGTCTAATATCCGTATTCGGGATGACAATCACCGGTGAGGTCAAAATTGCCCCAAAACTGCTATTAACCGTCTGAAACCCTAAAGAACCGTTAAAGAGACGATCGCGATAATTGTACTCCACATTGAGCAGATAGGGATCCTGCAACTGTCCGATCGTCTGTTGAAAGCGAATTTTAGAACGAACACTATTTTCGATCTGTTCCAAATCTAAATTAGAAAAAGAAGCTGTCGCCTGAAAAAACGAGCGCTCCCCGAAATTAGTGGCAAAATTCCCCAATAAACCAAAAGCTTTCGGACTAAGGGGCGAAACTTCCCCACCTCCGGGGTTAGCTGAGGGAAAAGCATCGGGATTAAGGACTTTTTGAATTAAATATTGCGGTGTCAACTCAAAAATAGTCTTCGGTGTCTCCACTAAAGTTAGGGGACTTTCTACGAAAAATCCGCCCCGATCCTCCCCATCATAGCCCGGGGCAATTAAAAAAGGACGACGACGACGGCGATCAAACGTAAGACTATTAATAAAAGTCGGTGCCACTACCCGTTGATCGAAAACCAACTGGGAATTACTCATCCTTAACTCATCGGTAAAGGGGCCGGTACTGCGAAAAGTTGCGGAATTAGCCCGAACTTCCAATTCAGGAGGGGAAAAAGGGTCATTCGTCAGACGCACATTAGTGGCATTCCACACCTTACCATCAAAATTCAAGCGCTCGGCCTGAAAACGGACACGATTAATCGTTCCCCCCGATGGACTACTAATATTCTGTCGATCGCGCCGACTGGGATCCTGTCCCCCGACGACAAATTGAAAACCCTCTCCCGTGGTGATTCTCTGCAAGGGTTGATTTAATGCCAAACGATCGGTTAGGGTTGCAAAAGAACTACCGGCCCCCACATCCGTGGGCAGCGTTTGCCCTAAATCCCTAGCGGTGCTGGGTTGAAAAATCTCCCCATTAGCATTAAATACCACACCGCTATCCTGGACGAAATAATATTCAAAGCGATCGCCGCGCAGGATTTGATCTCCCCGGGTTAGGATCACCTGGCCCTCCGCTACCGCTAACTTTTCGGGAAGATTAATCTGTAAGCGATCGGCCGTTAGTACACTTTGGGCAAAACGCAGGGTGACATTACCTCTAGCGGTGATAATCTGCCGATTTTGGTCAAATTCCTGCTCATCGGCCACTAATTCTAGGGGTCTTTCCCCTTCTGGATTAGCGGACTGATCTAGGCTGTTATTGAGGGAAATCAAGTATTCTTGGCCGGTTTTTTCGCCTTTTTTCCGCACTAATAGCCGAGTTGAGCCATTTTTCTGGTTAAGAGCTTTTTGATTTAATCCTGAAACTATCTCGGTTTCGGGATGAATGGTGACACCAACGGCTGCGGGGGGTGGAGAATTCTGAACAGAAAGGGGTTTTCCTAAAGCTGCCGCGTCACCCGCACTGCTAGGTAAAGGTTCTAAGGGAATACCCTCATCGGGAACCAAGGGTTTTACCTCGACGGTTTCCGCAGGAGGAGTGACGGTGAGGGGAATAGAAACGCTCTCTTCTGAAGGCTTTTTTGCTTCTAGAGGTGCTGGGGTGACAGGGAGGGGAACTACAGACGTGGGACTATTTTCAGAAACTTGGCGCTCCTCCGTTTCGGGGTCGGCTACAGTATTAATTAGGGCAGGTGGTTCAACAGCTAAGAGAAAAAAAGACATGACTGCACGAGTCGGCGATCGAAATAGAGGACGAGCGAACCTCAATGATACTACCACGATCATTATTTCTAGGGAGACAGGGAAAGTTCGATAACTTGTTCCCTGTGTATCTACCCTAGAACCAGTTTGATAATTGTCTTCTACTCAAAGTCTTTGCGTCCGGGGTTACGAGTAGGATCGCCAGAAAGGAAGCCAAAGATAAAAAGTAAGACAAAGAAGGAAACAACGATATAAACGGCGATTTTTAGGGTTAACATTACTAAGACGTTCTCCTTAGACTAGATTAATGCAATAACAGGGTTAGCATACCTTGACCTACTTTACCCTATTTGAGTGATCCCTGAACAGAGAAAAGCGATCAATCTTCAGTTATCAGCCTACTGTTTACTGTTTACTGATCACTGAAAAGACGACTAAATAGCCTATTTTTAGCCAATTTATGAATAATATCGGTAAATTATATGTGGTGGGAACGCCGATCGGCAATTTAGACGATCTGACTTTCCGCTCCTTGGCAACTCTCAAAAAAGTCTCTCTAATTGCTGCCGAAGATACCAGACACACGGGCAAATTATTACAGCATTTTGATATTCCAACCCCTCAAATTAGTTACCATGAACATAATCGCCTTTCCCGTCTCGATGAGTTATTAAATATTCTCAGCCAAGGTGAGGATATCGCTTTAGTTACTGATGCGGGAATGCCGGGGATTTCTGACCCAGGTTATGAGTTAATTAAAGCTTGTATAGAAGCTCAGATCGAAGTGGTTCCCATCCCCGGAGTAACGGCGGTAATTACTGCTTTAGCGGTGTCGGGATTACCCACGGAAAGATTCTGTTTTGAAGGATTTCTTCCGGGTAAGGAAAAGCTGAAACAAGAGCGCTTAGAGGGTTTAAAAACCGAAACAAGAACGATGGTTTTTTATGAAGCACCTCACAAACTTATTAAGACTTTGGAGGATTTACGCGAAACTTTCGGACCCACGAGAAAGATAGTTTTAGGTCGGGAATTAACCAAGCTTTACGAAGAAATTTGGCGAGGAACTATCGCTGAGGCGATTAATTTATATCGGGAGAATAAAACTCCTAAAGGGGAATTTACAATCGTAGTTATGGGCAACGATCAGGCCGGTACTATCCAATTATCCGACGAGGAATTAAAACGGGAATTAAAACAAATTATCGAAGGAGGAGTTAATCGATCGCAAGCCAGCAGACAATTAGCACAAGTTACTAATTTATCCCGCAGTCGTTTATACAAATTAGCCCTAGAAATTTGATGATTATCAATTTTTATTCCCACCGCTAAACCTCGATTACTTAGCCGATTGAAGTAACAAAATTCCCCCGGCAGTTAATCCTAAAATGTTGGGCAACCAAGCGGCCATCAACGGGGTTAAAACTCCGCCAATGCCTAAGGAACTGGTGACAAAAGATAGGAGATAATAGGAGAAAATTAGAACAATACAAATACCGAAACTGGTGGCTTTATTAGAATTTTGGGGACGCAATCCCAAGGCTGCCCCAATCATCCCAAAAACTAAACAAACAAAGGGTAAAGATATTTTCTGCTCGATTTGAACCTGCAATTTTCTAATTTTAGTGGGATTGCCGCTTAATTGCAGTATTTCTAGGTATTCCCGCGCTTGTCTCAGGGTCATTTCCGAACCATCTCGCGCCCGAAAAGCTAAATCTAAAGGGGTACGCGGTAGGGCTAATTGTTGATGTTGAAAGCGGACAATATTACGATAGGAACCATTAGGATCAATTAGATAAATTGTACCGTTATAAAAATCCCAGATATTTTTTTCAATATTCCAAGAAGCTGATTCTGAGGTAATAATTTGATTAACTTCCTGCTGGCTGCGATCGAGAATGGTTAAACCTAGCATCTCTTGACCGTTAAATCTTTCGGCATAAAATAACCTTCTTAATACCGTTTGCGGTTCCCCTCCATCCGGCCGCCGCACTTTGCCGTATTCAGGATAAATAATATTATCTTCAATAAAAGATTTGCGATTTGGTCGTAGGGCTTTGGTCATGGTAGCATTAGCTTCATAACTGGCAGCTGGAGCCACATAATCGTTAAAAACGTAGGTTAATCCCGTCACTATTAAACTTAGCACAATGGCCGGAATTATTAGGCGATAAACACTAATTCCAATACTTTTCAAAGCAATTAATTCGCTATCACTGGCTAAACGACTGTAGGCCATTAAAGCCGCTAAAAGTATCGACATGGGAAAGGCTAAAACGATAAACTCTGGCATTTTTAATAAGAGAATTTTTAAGGCCAAAGCAAAAGGTAAACCCGATTCAGTAATCCGTCGCACTAAATCAAATAAAGTACCGATCGCCACTCCCAAAGAAGTGAATAAACCCATACCAAATAAAAAGGGCAATAATAACTCGACAAAAATATAGCGGTCTAAGATGCTAAATCCGGGTATTCTACTTAAATTTCCTTGCCAATTGCTAACTTTCATGATATAATGCAGCGATTTTTTTTATTAATAACAATTATCGGAAAAAATTATCACCCAAATAATACTGACGCACCAGAGGATTATTATAAAGTTCTTCGCCACTTCCCGCCGCTAAAATCTGCCCTTCGCGCATAATATAAGCCCGATTAGTGATAGCCAAAGTTTCTCGCACATTGTGATCAGTAATTAAAATTCCCATCTGACGATCCCTTAAACCAGCGATCATCGCTTGAATCTCGGACACAGCGATCGGATCCACCCCGGCGAAAGGTTCATCTAATAATAAAAATCTCGGTCCGTTGACTCCCACCGCTAAAGCGCGAGCTAATTCTGTCCTTCTTCTTTCTCCTCCGGAAACGTAGGCTCCTTTAGTGCGAACAATCTTATCGAGGCGAAATTCTTTTAATAAATCATAGAGACGATTTGCCCGTTGGGAAAAGGGAACCCCCGACTGTTCTAGGGCTAACTGAATATTTTCTGATACAGTTAAATAACGAAAAATACTGGCCTGCTGCGTCAGATAGCCAATACCCAGACGCGCCCTTTGATTAAGAGGTAATTTGGTAATTTCTTTTTGATCGAGCCAAACGCGTCCTAGATTCGGTTTAATTAATCCCGTGGCAATATAAAAAGTCGTGGTTTTCCCCGCACCATTTGGTCCTAATAAACCGACAATTTCCCCCGGGGCAACAGTAATACTCACCCGGTTAACTACGAGCCTTTTACCGTAGGATTTATGGATATTTTCTAATACTAAAGTCATCTTTATCCGGTGTTGGGAATTATGAATTATGAATTATGAATTATGAATTAGGAAGTGGGAAGTGGGGGGAGTGGGAATTATGAATTATGAATTATGAATTATGAAGTGGGGAAATTGAACTAAAACCCCAAAACCCCAAAACCCCAACCCCCAACACCTAAAACCTGTCTCCTGTCTCGGAGTCTCCTGATTCCTGACTCCCCATCACTGCGGGTTAATAATTGGGGCAGCGGGGAGGGAAGGGGAAGGTATGGGCGCGGGTGTCGGGGAAGCAGCCGGTTGGGGGGAAGTTTCGTTATCTTTGACTAAATAAATTGACTCCACCTGCTGACTGGTTTGGGGAGTAGCGATAAATCTGCCCTCATCGACTAGATAAGTCATCGTTTCGGCGCGGATACTGTTGCCTTCCTGCAAAACGTAAACGTTACCCGTCATCACTAAACGACGTTCGCGGCTAAAATACTGAGCTTGGGCGGAAGTGGCCTGCATTTTGCGGGCAGGATAGAACACTTGTACGTTACCCCGAGCAGTAATTACCCCCGTTTTTGAGTTCGCCTCCTGAATATCCGATCGCACTGTCATGGCATTACCAGGTACAATATTCTGCTGTGCTTTGACTAGGGGAGAATTGCCCAATCCCACCATTAAGCCAGCAGAAACGAGGGAAACTAGCCATCCTCTGATTTTTGTGTATCTTGCTCTCATAGAAATGTCACCTATAAATAGAGTATTTTATCCCCCCTTTATCCCCCCTTTATCCCCCCTTAATAAGGGGGGTGCTGACAATTTTAACACCCACCTACTTAGAGGTAATTGTATTGACTAACTAATCTGGCTGTTTAGACAAGGGGATGACTTTTGAGAATTTTCGGCAGAGAACAGATAGATCGATCGAGGTGGGGATGAGGATGTTCCTGATTGCTTTTCATCGCTTCTAGCACTGCCGGTAAAGCTTGGGGATCGAGATTCTGTAAAAAGTTTAATAGATCCAAACTCTCCCCCACCAAGTGCGTCACGTTGATCCCCTCGTAATCGGGTTGATAGTGTTGTAAACGTCTAACCCCTTCTCCCAAAAGAATTACCGCCCCGCGCCAGTTATTATTTTCTAGATGGTAACAAGCGACAGCAATCTGCAAAATGCCTTGATAAAAGGTTTTTTCAGGCTCTGCGGACTCCATCCACAAAGCCTCTAGGGTATCATGACAAGCATAGAATTGCTGCCGATTAAATTCGTCGATTCCTTGCCCAAAAGCGCTGGCTGTCATTACCCTATACTAATGCCCCTTCATCGATTCGCGGACTTCTTGGATATAGTCGAGGGAAATTACCTGTTCTTCCCCAGCAAACTCGTTATCGGGGGTAATAAACAGCATACAGTGACATTCTTTCCGTTCCCGCATCGGCACACAGGGACAATTCCAGAAAGTATTTTTTACCTCCGCTTCTTTGTCTTCGTAGTGACGACAGGGACATAAAGGAGCGCCTAATTCGTCCTTATGACGGGCTAATCCCTCAATTACTACCGCTGTCACCGAGAGATCGCTACAGAAGTAAGTATCTGTGCGTCTAGCGTACTGTTCGGCAAAATTCTTCATCGCCTCAAGACTCTTATCTGTGTCCGTGATCTGACTCATAGTTATCTGATCCCCTTAGCTTTCTACAAAAAAACTTTTTACTATCCTATCTCGATCCGCTTCCCCTTGGCTGAGGGGAATTTTTAGAATCTCTTTTGATTTTGCGACCGATCCCCTTGTTAATCTAATACGATAAAAAGACTCTCTTTGGCCAAAAGCTCGACTTTTTGGCCGGCAAATGGGAATTATGGGGGCAAAGTTTCTCAAAACCTGTCCTTGATTCCTGCAATCCCCGTACCCTATCACTACCAGAACATGATTTTATCTTTCTTAGAGACAAATAAAATTTCTGACGATAACACGCCTTGGTGGCTGAAAATTACCTCCCTTTATCCCCACTGTATTTACTATTTTGGTCCCTTTGCCTCCTTTGAGGAAGCACAAGAGCATCAGGGGGGTTATCTCCAAGATCTAGAGTCCGAAGGAGCGCAAGGAATCAGTCTTTCGATCGAGCGGAGTAATCCCCATTATTTGACCGTTTTTGACGATGGAAATCAGCATCTAGCTAAAACTTTTGCTTCCCATGCTCGAACCTTTTCTCGGTTTATTTCTTAAGTCTCCCTGTCCTCTTTGTCAACGGCAGAGCGATCAAGAGCTTTGCCGTGATTGTGGGCGACAATTACAGTCCTATCGTCAGAATAACCCGCTTTTTCTCTGGCGTGGTTCTATTCCCCTGTTTATCTGGGGACGCTACGAAGGTAAATTAAAACAGGCGATCGCTAAAATGAAATATGATCGCCATCCCGCTCTCGGCTCTTTGCTAGGCAGTTGCATGGGGGAAACTTGGCTGCTTCGTCCTCCCCTCACCGATAAACGTTTGACGGTGATTCCTATCCCTCTCCACCCGGAAAGGTTAAGGGAAAGGGGTTTTAATCAAGCAGAAGTCATTGGCGAGGGTTTTTGTCGTTTAACCGGTTATCATCTGGCTAGTCGCGGATTAATTCGGATTAAGAACACGGCAGCTTTATTTAGTCTGGCAGCCGAGGCGAGAAAAAAGACGATGCAAGCGGCTTTTCAACTGGGGAAAAATTTACCGAAATCAGTGCCGATTCTCTTAATCGATGATATTTATACCACGGGAACCACGATCGAGGAAGCTGTGCAGGTTTTACGCACAGAGGGATATCGGGTAGTCGGTGCGATCGCTCTTGCCAGTTCCAAAATTAGCTAAAATGCCCAGACGGAATCGGTCTAGGCATTTAGGGTTAAATTAAATTAAGTGCGTTTGATCTTGTCGTATTGACTGATGAAAATCAAACCGATAGTGGCAGGGATCAGGACGATAACCGCACCTAAAACAAGGCTCCAGAGAAAGTTAGCTAAAGAGGGTGTCATGATAGATAAATCCTTTGTCATATTTTCAAAGACTTAGTTTTTTATCTTATCACCTTGGGCGAGAAGACCCCCAGTTCCACAGTCAGATAAATGCGATCGCAAGTTTTATATGTATCTAAGCACAATTAATTACACATCTAAGCCACTACTCCGTCAGACTTCTGCGGTGATGAGCAAACAGAGAACTGAAAACTCAGCTCTCTTATTCTTTGTGTGATAAGTTTAACTTATATAGTAGCGATCGGTCTTTGTGTCCTCTGTGTCTCTGTGGTTCATTCCACTCACTTGCTCGTAAGACTGTATCTTAGAATACATTTTACCCACCAAACTTAAGAGAGCCAAAACTCAAATCCGATCCCTAATAGCTGTATCCCGTCTCCTGTCTCCTGTCTCCTGTCTCCTGTCTCGACTAGGAAATTAATTTTGCACGACTACTTATGTCTTCAATCCCTCAAAATAAAATCTCCCTTGACTTCTCAAGGAGATAGGGATGTTTGACAATAGGTGATAGTTACAAAAGTTCACACTAGATTGGCAAAGATTGTTATGGCTACTGACGATCGCAAACGGCGCATTCTCGATCATCTCTCCAGAAGTACCACTGGTGCTGACTATATTCCCCAAAAACCGCTGCCAATTGTGGAAACTCCTCCGGTGGCAGCGGAACCTGTGGCAGCGCCGCCTCCAGTAACTCCTTCACCGGAATTAACTGCTAAAGAGCGCAAAAGAAAGATAATGTCCCATCTTTCCATGAGTAGTCAAGATTTTGGCGAAATTACTAGCACTACCCCCGAAGAAAAGCGTAAACGCCAAATTAACGACCATCTGCGCCAAAGCCAAGGATAAATAGTAAGGAGTGAGAATTTGCAACTAGGCATCTTCTAGACTGTTCTCACTCCCTTATTTTCTGCTGTCGATGGGAATAGTGACAGTTGTTGCAAATCAGTTCCTCGCTCTGGCAACAAGGGAATGTTAAAGTTAGTAATGAGCGCTTCGGTGATCGGATGACGCAATTTTTCTGTGGAACCCACATGATAAAAATGCTGTTTAGTATAGATATAAAACTTATCAGCACTCCAATTTTTTTTAATTAAAGGATTGCTTCTAAACTGATTACTGTGCCAAGTAGACAAAATAAACCGACAAGAAATATCCTTTAAAATAGTCACCAAACAATCTTCATCCTCTTCAGACCAAGAGTTAAAATAATCGACGTGTCTCCCTAAATAAGGAGGATCGAGATAGATCAAGTCTGTTTTTTGCCAATCAGATAAAGTCTCTCGAAAGTCAGCCACTTGAAAATTATAATCAGTTTTAATAAGAATATTTTCTAGGGCAATAACTTGATTGACTATTTTGGTAATATATGCTTGAGAAAATCGTTCTGATTTATGACAGTAAGGTACGTTAAACTGTCCCTTACGATTGAATCTCATCACGCCATTAAAACAGGAGCGATTGAGAAATAAAAAATCTAGAGAATTAGGAGCTTGATTAAATCTTTCTCGTACTTGATAATAATAACTTTCTCCCTGCTCCTTAAGAACTTGACCATTTTCTTGCAAAAAAAGCTTCACAGTTTTACTGGTAATAACTTGATTTTTTAGATTATTATAAAACTGGATAATATGAGTATTTGTGTCCGCAAGTAAAGCCTTTTTGGGATTAATATTAAAAGCCACCACCCCTGATCCAGCAAAGGGTTCTATCCAACGCCCAAAGCTAAGATCAGACACAATATTTTTAATATCTTTCACCAATTTAGTTTTAATTCCTTGACACTTAATCGGTGGCACAAGTGGCGTTAACTTCACTAAACACTCTCCTCATCAATAGTAATCTCTATCCACAGCAAACTTAGCTCCTGTTGGCTCGTGAATAAGGGTCAAATCAGGGTAAAAATTTTGTTGAGATACTAACTCTATCTTTAATTGGTTACATCTAGCAAAATTATCAAATATGGGAAAAAGAAGCAATTCTAGGATTTTGGAGATGATTTTCGTATCAATAGATATAGTATATAATTCTAGGCAGTTTAAATTCAGTACAGCTTATCCCAGAAACCATGAGACCTTGTTAGAACACATGAACTAAAAAAATCTCTCGTCACCATTCTTGTCAGAATTATGAGAATTACGTTACATTTAGTTAAGATTTAATTGGCTGCGGGGATTAATATCGAAAAAATAACGTAAAATCCTTGACAAAAACAGCTAAATGAGTTAAGCAAAAATCTTTATCCTAGAACCACTAAACAAACATGAAACTATCCTGGAAAACGATTTTACTGTGGACATTGCCCGCCCTCGTGGTCGGTTTTTTCCTCTGGCAAGGCACTTTTGCCACCGCCACCAGTAATATCGGCAATAACACCGCCACTACCCGGATGACCTACGGACGCTTTCTAGAATACCTAGACAGTGGTAGGGTTGTTAGCGTCGATCTCTACGAAGGGGGCAGAACTGCGATCGTACAGGCCCTAGATCCAGAACTAGAAAACCGAGTACAACGCCTACGGGTCGATTTACCGGCCAATTCCCCGGATTTGATCGCCCGTTTACGCGATTCTAAAATTAGTTTCGATGCTCACCCGATGCGGAATGACGGTGCTTGGTGGGGATTCCTCGGTAATCTACTTTTCCCCTTTTTGCTGATTGCCGCTCTCTTTTTCCTGTTCCGCCGTTCTAATAATATCCCAGGCGGTCCGGGTCAAGCGATGAGTTTTGGTAAATCAAAAGCCCGTTTCCAGATGGAAGCGAAAACCGGCATCACCTTTGATGATGTGGCGGGAATTGACGAAGCGAAGGAAGAATTACAGGAAGTCGTCACTTTCCTCAAACAACCGGAGAAATTTACCGCCGTCGGTGCCAAAATCCCCAAAGGAGTCCTGTTAGTTGGCCCTCCGGGTACGGGTAAAACCCTGTTGGCTAAAGCGATCGCCGGTGAAGCGGGTGTACCTTTCTTCAGCATTTCCGGTTCGGAATTTGTGGAAATGTTCGTCGGTGTCGGTGCTTCTCGCGTGCGCGATTTGTTCAAAAAAGCCAAGGAAAATGCTCCCTGTTTAATATTTATCGATGAAATTGACGCGGTAGGTCGTCAACGGGGTGCCGGTATCGGTGGTGGTAACGATGAACGGGAACAAACCCTGAACCAATTATTGACAGAAATGGACGGTTTCGAGGGGAATACGGGAATTATCATCATTGCCGCCACTAACCGCCCCGATGTTCTCGATTCCGCTCTCATGCGTCCGGGCCGTTTTGATCGCCAAGTAACCGTCGATGCACCCGATTTTAAAGGTCGTTTAGAGATTTTAGACGTTCACGCCCGCAATAAAAAGCTGGCCAACGACGTTTCCATCGAAGCGATCGCCCGTCGCACCCCGGGGTTCAGTGGAGCAGATTTAGCCAATTTACTGAACGAAGCGGCAATTTTAACCGCCCGTCGTCGTAAAGATGCCATTACCCTCCTGGAGATAGATGACGCGGTAGATCGCGTTATCGCCGGTATGGAAGGCACTCCTTTAGTCGATAGCAAGAGCAAGCGCTTAATCGCTTACCATGAAGTGGGCCATGCGATCGTGGGTACGCTCTTAAAAGATCACGATCCCGTCCAGAAAGTGACTCTGATTCCCCGGGGACAGGCCCAGGGTTTAACTTGGTTCACTCCCAACGAAGAACAGGGTTTAACCACGAAAGCGCAGTTAATGGCCCGGATTTCCGGTGCTTTAGGTGGTCGGGCAGCCGAGGAAGAAATCTTCGGCTATGATGAGGTGACTACCGGTGCCGGTGGCGATTTACAGCAAGTTTCTGATATGGCCCGTCAGATGGTGACTCGTTTCGGGATGAGCGATTTGGGTCCTTTGTCCCTAGAAAGTCAAGGGGGTGAAGTGTTCCTCGGTGGCGGTTTGATGACTCGTTCCGAGTATTCTGAGAAGGTCGCTACTCGCATCGATGATCAGGTGCGATCAATCGTGGAACACTGCCATGAAATTTCTCGGCAAATTGTCCGCGATCATCGCGAAGTGATCGATCGAGTGGTGGATCTGCTGATCGAAAAAGAAACGATCAATGGGGAAGAATTCCGGCAAATTGTGGCTGAATACGCCTACGTTCCCGAAAAAGAACAGTTTGTACCACAGTTATAGGTTGATTTCAATCCATAGGCGATCGGGTGGGTTAAAGCTCACCCGATTTTTTTATCCTAGGAATTTAGTTATCATCATCGTCATCGTCTTTATTCTGGTCATTATCACCGTCTTTTTGCTGCTTTTCCCCGTCTTTATCGCTATCTTCGTCTTTTTGGGGGGATTCCACCGCAGGAGAGCCATTTTTCGGTTCTTCGCCTTGTTTTCCTCCCTGACAAGCGCCTAAAACCGTAGTCAAGGTTAACAGAATCAGCAAAACTAAGGATTTGATTTTCATGGTCTTTCTCCCCACTCGATCGATAAATATAACAATTTTAAGACTTTTGGGCGGTGGATAGCTTGGCCAATGCCAAGAAAGTACATTCCCAGACTAAACGGGGTTGAACGTAGGCTAACAGCTGCCGGCGGGTTTTTTCCAAGATTTCTAAAATCGATCGCTCTCGTCGTCGTTGCCAATCCTCATACTGAAGATAACTCACATACCATAATTGGGTTTCCGTGTCAAGAGTTTGGGCGATAATTTTGGCTAATTCCAGTGCTTGGGAAAGTTTTAGGGGAAATTTGCCGGAAGATCGCGGTAAATCTTGGGGGAGACTGTCGAGAAATTCTAAAGCGGCGATCGCTTCTCCGGGGCTACCTTGGGCTAAACCGAGAATTGCCGGATAATTGAGAACGCGAGCTTGTCCGTTAGAGCGCAGGACTTGAGCGAGATTTTCTTCCGAAAGACGCTGAAAAGGGATCTGTTGACAGCGAGAAACGAGAGTCGGTAGTAAAGAGGAGGGACTGGGAGCAATCAGGATTAAAGTGGCTTTTCCCGGTTCCTCAAGCGTTTTTAAGAGCGCATTTGCCGCCGATTCCGTCATGGTGTCTGCTTCCTCGATCACCACCACAGAGCGGGCCGATTCCAGGGGAGGACGACTTAAAAAGTTAGTAATCTCGCGAATTTGTTCGATGCGGATTTGCGGGGGAGCTTTACGCTTGAGATTGCTTTCCTGTGCTTCTTTTGCGGTGAGCAGTTTGCCTTGGTGTTGATAAGTGGGTTCAATCCAGAGTAAATCGGGATGATTGCCCCCTAAAAAGCGTTTCAGGATTAATTCCCTTGTTTCCGGCGATCGATCTCTAGTTAACAAGTCTTGACAGAAACATTTTGCTGCTAGATTGCGTCCAATCCCCTTAGCGCCGGCGAATAAGTAAGCGGGAGCGATCGAATTGACTTCAAGCGCTCTTTGTAGTAGTTCAATGGCCTGATTTTGACCGATTAACCTTGACCAATTTATCATCTTTTCCCTGCCATGGCTCGCTATTGCTGTTCCTATTTTGTCGGGATTTCTCCTCATCAGACCGGGTTTTTATACGATGATATATTAAGTTTGGGTGAATTTGAAATCATCAAGCGCCGGACCGATGTCTTGCTTTTATCGGAAGTTCCTAACGATGCTTTCTTTCCCCAGTTAGTGAAAGTGGAATTGTTTATTCATCCTCCCACTAGCTCGGAACTTCAGATCGATTTATTGGTAAAAAATCATGAATTGCCCCTGAGAACTAATAATCGTTGTCGGCGATTTTTTGAATCTATTCACCAGATTATTACCAACAATTATCAAGGTCAATCCCTGACCAGAATTACCGCTTAACCGGATTTGTTCCTGTCTCCGTCAACTGACAAAGACAGGGACAAAATGCCATCTTGGCTCTCTTGGGTAACGAACCACAAAGACACAGAGGACACAGAGATTGATCGCTCCTGTATCAGTTAAACTTATCGCACAAAGAATAAGAGAGTCGCTCTTTTTGGTGCTTGATAGATTGATCGAGAAAAAATCGGTAATTGCTTTAGTTTTTGCCTTCCTGCGTCGATTTGAGCGGAGGAAATTGACGACGTAAAAGCAAGGAATTACTCACTACCATAACCGAACTAAAAGCCATCAAAGCTGCTGCTAGGGCCGGACTGAAAGCTAGACCCCAATGGGGTAGTAATAAGCCACCGGCAATGGGAATAGCAAGGGTATTATAGCCCAAAGCCCAAAAAAGATTTTGTCGGATTTTTTGCCATGTGGCCAGACTTAAATGCAGAGATTGCACCACATCCTCCAGGCGATCGCTAATTAAAACGATCCCAGCCGTTTCCATGGCCACTTCCGTGCCACCGGCCAGAGCAATACCGATGTTAGCCTGTCCTAGTGCAGGAGCGTCATTGATACCATCCCCGACCATAGCGACGATTTTGCCTTCTTTTGTCTGTAAGTCAGCAATTAAGGCGGATTTTTCGGCGGGAGCAACTTGGGCATAAAATTGACTAATACCTAAACTATTAGCGATCGCTGTCACCACTTCTTGGCGATCACCACTGAGTAAAATCACCTCTAAACCGAGTTTTTGCAACTGATTAACGGTTGTTTGAGCATCGGGACGCAATCGGTCCTGAAAAGCGATCGCGCCGAGTAATTGTTCTTCCATCCCCAGATAAATCACCGTTTTACCCGCTTGTAAAAGCTCTTGAATCCCCCAGATAGTTTCATCGATTTTAATGCCGTTCTGTGCCAACCATTGCCGATTTCCCAGAACAATTTTCGACCCCTGCACCCTTGCAGAAACTCCCAATCCGGCCACAGTTTGAAAATCTTCCCCCGTCAGGTTAGTAGGAGGAGTAACCGCGTCTAAAATCGCCCGAGCAAGAGGATGATTAGTACCACTCTCCACTACTGCCGCTAATTGCTGAATTTCCAGGGGATTAAGCTCAGAAAAACTCAAACAATCGGTAATTTCTGGATGACCTTGGCTAAGGGTTCCCGTTTTGTCAAAAACCACCGTTTGCAGTCGCGAGACGGTTTCCAAAACATCACCCCCTTTAATTAAAATACCCCGTTCGGCTGCTAAACTGGTTCCCACCAGTAGGGCCGTCGGTGTGGCTAAACCGAGAGCGCAGGGACAAGCGACCACAAGCACAGAAATCGCTAATTTTAGGGACAAAAGTAGGGGAGAAGTGGGTTGAATCATCTCGTGGTGTCCTGTGGTTGACCCTAACACCTCTGGAAAGAGCCTAGTTCCCCAAAAATACCAAAAGAGCAGCACAATTAGGGCAATTATCATCACTCCGTAGGCAAAATAACCCGCTACCCGGTCCGCTATCTTCTGTACCGGGGCCTTGCGAGTTTGGGCTGATTCCACAGCTGCGATAATCTTAGCTAGGGTGGTATCGGTCCCCACCTGACGAGTTTGTACGGCGATCGCACCGGAGAGATTGAAACTGCCAGCAATGACTAGATCTCCCATTTCCTTGACCACCGGCAGCGATTCCCCCGTCAATAAAGCTTCATCTACCGTGGTTCTTCCCTGAATAATCTCCCCATCCACGGGAATTTTTTCCCCGGGTAAGACGCGCACCCATTCCCCGACGCGCAGCTGTTCCACCGGAATCGCCACGCCCACACGGTCATCTGTACTACCAATCAGGTGAGCCACTGCCGGTTGTAGGGAGGTAAGCGCTTCTAGGTCTGCGGCTGCACGATGACGGGAATGCGCTTCTAGAGTCCGTCCGAGGAGAATAAACCCTAACAGCATGACCGGTTCATCGAAAAAGCACTCTAGACCGAGATTAGGGAAGATAAGAGCCAAACAACTGGCTATATAGGCGCTACCTGTGCCTAAACTAACGAGAGTGTTCATATTTGGCATCCCGTGCCGTAATCCGCGCCAACCATCGATGAAAATATCGCGGCCGGGGAATAAAATGGCTAGGGTGGCTAAAGTCCAGTGAAAAGCAATACTTTGAAAGATGGGGATTTCTGGTCCCCCGATGTGGTGTAAGTGACCAATCAGGGAAAAAACCAGTAAACAACAAGCGATCGCTAATCGGTATAATTGTTGTTGCCGTTCTTTTTGTTGGTTTTGCAGCCGTTGATTTTGTTGAGAAAGGGGAGTCGATGAGCTGCGCGGTTGGGTGGGGAATCCAATCGCGGTTAATTTTGCGGCTAACTGCTCTGGTGCGATCGCATCCGGTTGGTATTCAATCACGGCAATTTCCGTGATTAGGTTAACTTGGGCCGATTTTACCCCTTGATTTTGGCTGAGTTGTCGTTCTACGGCACTCACACAGCCGGCGCATTTCATGCCTTTTACGTCTAGAGTAGCGGTTTTTAGTCCAGTTTCGGCGGCTAGGATCATAGAAAAAGTAGGCAAGGATGGTCTTTACTTCTATCCTAGAAATTCTCGGCCGATTTTTAAACTATTTTGGCGTGTAGGGTTACAGATAGATGAAATTTTAGCGCGATCGCCGATCTTGTAGGGTGCGTTAATGAAATGTAACGCACCTTATCTAATGTTCAAAATTCGTGCGTTACGCTGACGCTAACACACCCTACTGGACTGACACAGCTAAAATAGGGCAATAGATAGGCTCAAATGAGGACATCAATCATGGGAAGATGTAGGCGAGATAAAGTTTATCTGACAGTCGCACAACGAGAAAACTTTGAACAAATCAGTGGGGGAGGGTTCATAACAGAGTACGCTAATCGCCATAACAAGCTTATCGTAATATTATACGGAAAACTTCTTGCGATTACTCCATTTGAGCGTAATATACGGAAAGATTCTTAAAAAAATGTAGTGGATTGTTTCAGCTAAAATAGGGCAATAGATTTCGGCTTAAAGTCTTAGATTATAGAATTTATAGCATTTTTCTAATACACCAAATTAGCTGAAACAGTCCAGTAGATATGTTGCGATCTGCGGAAAACTTCTGTACAATACTCAGTTAGTCCGAAGCTTCATACAACTATCCAATAACCAAAGGTAAGCAAAATGGCTGATACATATCCATTGTCAAATCCAGGTAGTGAACTGAATCCCGGTCCCGATGGCAACAAAGTCCAGTTTAACGTTAGCGATGGAACTCCTGGGAAAATCACATTCTGCCTAAGTTCGGCTAATAACATCACATGGTGGAAAGGAGTCAAGGTCTTTGGTGACGATTCATGGAACGCGATCGGATTAATAGAAACCCAGGATTCCTCCCACGGGCCAGTCTGCATTACACTTGATGTTGGCCAATTTCAAGAAGAAAAATCGCGTCTTGAGTTTTGGAAGGCCAAGTTTGCTGGCGCTCACACTGACATGATTCACTACTCATTCAACCCATTCCAGTATGCAGGCAAGCAACTTAGTTTTATCTGGAAGACTGACTAAAAAGGGCTGCGCTCGCTCCGCATATCGTTTGAACAGTGCGATCGCAATCGCCGTAGGGTGCGTTCCCTAATGCAGTGTGATCGCCGATCTTGTAGGGTGCGTTAATGAAATGTAACGCACCTTATCTAATGTTCAAAATTCGTGCGTTACGCTGACGCTAACACACCCTACTGGACTGTTTCAGCCTCGCCCGTAGGTTGGGTTGACGCAAGGAAACCCAACATCAATCAACTCATAACAGAGTGCGATGCCGAAGGCACTGCGTAGCAGCACGCCGATCTTGTAGGGTGCGTTAATGAAATGTAACGGTGCGATTCGTTTCTGGGGGAATAAATAGCCTAGAGTAGCCTGTAGGTTGAACTTCGGCCGTGAGCTTTTGCCGAACGGTTGACGCAAGGAAACCCAACCATATCAAGTTTGCTGTGAGGTTCCGCTGTTGCTACAATTTGATCCCACATCCATAAT
>NZ_JADBTX010000036.1:0-37581 GCF_020245945.1 Microcystis sp. M015S2 | reverse complement strand
CCCTGTTGAAGACCCTGTTGAAGACCCTGTTGAAGACCCTGTTGAAGACCCTGTTGAAGACCCTGTTGAAGACCCTGTTGAAGACCCTGTTGAAGACCCTGTTGAAGACCCTGTTGACGGCCAGCATCCAGTTCTTCCTGAAGACGGGAAGTGTATAAAGGTGATAATCTCATAATTAACTCTCTGTCCTCCTGTTCAAGCTCTTGATCGTTAGTTAAAGAGGTTCTCAAGTTTAATAATAATTCTAGAGCATTTACCCGAAAAGGATGATCCTCTGGTAACGATTCTAGCTCATCGATCGCCCTTGCTTGTACTTTTCCCCGGCCTAAAATTCTTAACCAGAGAGTTGCTTCTGTTGAGGGTAATTGATGGATAACAGTGATTGCCGTCCGTAAAGAGGGAGCTAAAAAATAGATACCCTCCCCCCAATTCTCCTCATCTAATTTAGCTCCGAATCCTTCTAACAGTTGCGCGGAAGCGGTGGGAGTCAAAATCCAGAGACGGGGGATTTCCCCATCATTAACATTTGTTTTCTGACGATTTGCTCGACGATTAATTTCTCCTTCCACTTCCAACAGTTTTAACAGACAAGTCCTAATTTCTGTAGCAGTGACAGGATTGCGAAAGGGTTCAAATAAACAGGGATTAATCGCCATTTTTCCTAGTAATCCCAGCAGTTCTCTAGGATTATTATCGAGAATCTGGGGTGAAAACCAGACATCGATTTCTCGTACTTCTCCGCGTACAACCCGTGCCGATTTTACCTCTCCCAGAGAAGATAATAATTCTTCGAGATAATCTTTGGCAAACTGGTCATGAATAAATCTAGTCATAGGTTTATCTAACGTGATTTAATAACTTATCTCGTAATTGCTTAATCTGATCACGATATTTAGCCGCTGACTCAAATTCTAGATTTTTCGCCGCTTCTTTCATTTGCGCTTCTAGTTGTTGAATTAACTCGGGAATTTGTTCTAAAGAAAGTTCTTCTATATTCTCACAAACCTGCTCTAATTGTTGGGAATTGAGGCGACGGGAAATATCCAGAAAAGCCAAAATTGAATTACTCGACCTTTTAACAATCGGTTGCGGAATAATCCCATGTTTTTGGTTATGTTCCTGTTGAATAGCGCGCCGTCTCTTGGTTTCTTCGATCGCATTAATCATACTATCGGTGAGATTATCCCCGTAAAGAATTGCCTGACCGCGAATATGACGAGCAGCCCGGCCGATAGTTTGAATTAAAGAGCGGGTAGCCCTTAAAAATCCTTCCTTATCTGCGTCTAAAATCGCCACTAAAGACACTTCCGGCAGGTCTAACCCCTCGCGAAGCAAATTTACCCCGATCAGCACGTCAAAGACCCCTTCTCGCAGGTCTTGAATAATTTCAATCCGTTGAATTGATTGAATTTCTGAATGTAGATATCTAACTTTAATTCCCCTTTCTTGCAAGTATTCGGTTAAATCTTCCGCCATGCGTTTAGTTAAAGTGGTAATCAAAACCCGTTCATTTAACTGCACTCGCGCCTTAATTTCCCCTAATAAATCATCCACTTGTCCCTCGGTTGGTCGCACAAAAATCTCCGGGTCTAAAACTCCCGTCGGTCGGATAATTTGTTCAACAATGCGATTTTCTGACTGTGCTAATTCCCAATCTCCTGGAGTGGCCGAAACAAAAATACATTGATTAACTTTCTGCCAGAATTCTTCCGACTTCAAAGGACGATTATCCGCCGCACTCGGTAAACGAAACCCGTGATCGATCAAAACTTTTTTTCGTGATTGATCGCCATTATACATCCCGCGAATTTGCGGCACACTAACATGAGATTCATCCACAACTAATAACCAATCTTGGGGAAAATAATCCACCAAACATTCCGGCGGTTCCCCCGCTAATCTACCCGCTAAATGCCGCGAATAATTTTCTACGCCATTACAATAACCCACTTCCTGCAACATTTCCAAATCATAACGAGTCCGCTGATCCAACCGTTGCGCTTCCAGTAATTTGCCCGCTTTTTCTAACTCTAATAAACGGTTATCTAACTCGGTTTTAATATCCCGACAGGCCACCTCTAAACGTTCCTCCGGGGTAACAAAGTGACGGGCCGGATAAATACTAATTCGCTCTAATTTTTGCAAAACTTCCCCCGTCAGGGGATCGAGATAACGAATACTTTCAATCTCATCGCCAAAAAAATCAATTTTAATCACCCGATCCTCGTAAGCGGGAACAATTTCCAAAATATCGCCCTTCAGACGAAAACGACCGCGAGTTAACTCTAAATCATTGCGATTGTACTGCACTGACACCAAGGCCCGTAATAATTGCCTTTGGTCGAACTCTTGACCAACTGTCAGGGAAATCGCCGCTTTCAGGTATTCCGCTGGCATTCCCAAACCATAAATACAACTAATGGAAGCGACCACGATCACATCCCTGCGTTCAAATAGCGATCGCGTGGCCGAATGGCGCAGCATATCGATCTCATCATTAATCGAAGAACTCTTTTCGATGTAGGTATCGCTGACGGGAATGTAAGCCTCCGGTTGATAGTAGTCGTAATAGCTGATAAAGTACTCCACGGCGTTATTGGGGAAAAATTGCCGCAATTCGTTGCATAATTGGGCGGCCAGGGTCTTATTATGGGCAAGAACGAGGGTAGGCCTGCCGATTTTCTCGATCATAGCGGCAATGGTGAAGGTTTTGCCGGTGCCGGTTGCCCCTAAGAGGGTTTGGAAACGATGCTGGTTTTGCAGGGAATCTACCAATTTATTGATCGCTGCTGGTTGATCCCCAGTGGGTTGAAAGGGTGCTTGTAGTTGAAAAGCGGTCATTAGCGGCTAGGTGTAGAGAACAGGCAAATTGACACTCCCCGAAGCGCTCATGCGCGGGATTCTTGGTTCATCGAGTCCACTTAAATTAGATGCCTTGCGTTATCCAACCCAGAGGTGGTTCTCTCCCCAAGCATTACTTTTCGTATGCCCTACGATAGTTGTATTTCTACAAAATTTGCTTGAATTGAAGTGTTAGCTTCAAATACTGCTTTGTCTAGTTCCTGTAAAGATTTTACATCACGAGCGGGTGAGAAACTAGAACTCTTGAGTAGAACCCCGTATCTTTAATTGTCAAGGTGCAGATAGCGTAGTGATTAGACTACAGGGGTTTTTAAAGCGGTTGATTACCCTATCCGCTCTACTTATATATAGCAGTTTTCATCAGAATGAGGTATGGGCAAGGGGTTTAAACCCCTTGTTGGCAAAACTTGTCGATACCTCAGTAACGTGAAAAGCGCTATATAAATTCCAAAACATTGCGGTTCTGAGAACGTAGACTCGTCACTACCGTCAGCATCTGCGCCATGAAAGGGTGACAACGCAGTTAAAGTCTAGGCTGGGTGTAGGGTGTGGGGAGTTTTTGCTGTGAACAGTAAACAGTGAACAGTAAACAGTAATCAGTGAAAAGACAGTAGGAAACTTCTATTTAATACTGCACACTTAAAACTCAAATCTGATAACTGATAACTGATAACTGATAACTGATAACTGCTATAAACCCCCCCAAACTAATCGGGCTGCCCAAAAGGGAATTAACAAAAATAAAGCAATAAAATCAGCCCATCTTAACTGTAATTGGTGCCAGCGTACTTGATGCTGATTGGGACTGGTAAAACCGCGAACCTCCATAGCGATCGCCATTTGTTCCGCACGCAAAAGCAAATTATCTAGTAATTTTTCCACTACTGTTAACCAGACGTTTAAACTTCTTTTAATCCCTAATTTTTGCCAATCGATCGCCCTAGTTCGCACTGACCTAGCTAGATTTTGCACTTCTTCTAAAACCAGGGGAATAAAGCGCAAAGACAGAGTCAGAGTCAGAGAAATTTCTGTCACTGGCACATTAAATCGCCGTAAAGGACTCATTAAATTCTCTAAACCTTCGGTAATTTCTTCCGGTGCCGTCGTCAACAAAAAGAGATTAGTGCTATAAATTAAAGTAAAAACTAAGGTACTAATTCTCACTGCTAATTCCAAAGAACGTCGGGTAACAAATAAACGACCTCTATCCCATAAAACATACTGATAATCACTTGCTGGCGGTAAATTCAGCCCTTCATCCGGTAAACGCGGTTGAATACTCACCCCTAAACCATCGGGAGTGATAGCAGTAATCAGAAAGACAATAATCGCTAAAAATATCAGCCAGCCCATCTGTTGCCGCCAGACGCGGGGAGGAATAGGGGCCAACAGGGTTAACAACATTAACAATCCCACCAAAGCTAAACGCCACCAAGGATTAGCCAATAAAGGTGCTGCTAAAAAAGCCATTAACCAGATAAATTTTACCCGCGCATCTAGTTGATGTAGTCGGGTAATCGGTTGATCGAGATAAAGACCGATGGGCAAACTTCGCAATAAATCCATAAATTAGACCTTGGTGGCTCTATTAACCGTTTTTTCCACTTCTCGCGCCGGTTTGCCGCGCCAGATTAAGCGGATCGGGGTTCCTTTAAAGCCTAACTGTTGCCGGAATTGCCCTTCGATGTAACGGCGATAGTTATCATTAAAGCGCTGGGGATCGTTAACGAAAAGGGCGATCGTGGGGGGTTGACTCGATACTTGTGTGCCATAGTATAGTTTCCCCTGTTTTCCGCCTCTGGTGGTGGGGGGATTGTGCCATTTAACTGCATCTTCGATCACATCGTTGATTACCGAGGTACTGACGCGACGACGGTGAGATTCGGCGGCAATATCGACTAATTCGAGGATTTTGGTGACTCTTTGCCCCGTCATGGCGCTGACAAAGATCATTTCTGCCCAATCCATGAAATACAGCCGATCTTGGAGCATTTTGGTATAAGTATTGATGGTGTAGGTGTCTTTCTCCACCGCATCCCATTTATTGACCACTAGCACCACCGCACGCCCTTCTTCAATGATTCGCCCCGCTAATTTTAAATCCTGTTCGGTGACACCATCTAGCACATCGATGACGAATAGTACCACGTCAGACCGGCGAATTGCCTTAAAAGCACGGTTAATACTGAAAAATTCGGCTCCATAGTCCACATTCTTCTTACGGCGAATGCCAGCGGTGTCAATTAACCGATAAACCTGTCCCTCTCGTTCAATTAAAGTATCGATCGAGTCTCTGGTGGTTCCCGAAATCGGACTAACGATCGCCCGTTGTTGTCCGGTTAAAGCATTGAGGAGACTGGATTTACCCACGTTAGGACGACCGATAATTGCCACTTTAATCTCTTCATTTTCGGGAATTGCCGCCGCGGGTGGCAAATATTTAATCACCGCATCGAGTAGTTCTCCTGTACCAGAACCGTGAATAGCCGAGATGGGGAAGGGTTCACCGATGGCTAATTCCCAGAATTCCGTCGCTTGCAGGATACCCTGTTCCACCGATTCACATTTATTAACTGCCAAAAGTATCGGGACATTTTGCTGTCGTAACCAAGCGGCAATTTCTCGATCGCCGGCGGTAATTCCTGCCTGGCCATCGACAACAAAAATCGCCACACTTGCCTCTGCTAGGGCGATTAAAGCCTGTTCGCGGATTAAAGGGAGAAATTCGCTGTCATCATTAAAAACTAGCCCCCCTGTATCGACAATTTGAAAATCTCGATCGCACCAGAAAGCTGGTTGATAGGTGCGATCTCTGGTAATCCCGGGTTGATCGAAAACGATCGCCTGTTGATCTCCAGCGATACGATTGACGAGGGTGGATTTGCCCACATTGGGACGACCGATAATAGCGACGACAGGCAGTTTCATAAGAGGGGGAGGGGGCGGAAATTCAAGGCCCAATATTCTATCATAGCGATTTGCGATCGACCTTGGTTGATTTAAACGTTGGTGTACCTAAAGATAGTAGTAATGGAGATAGGGGTCGGTCGTCGGTCGTCCGGAGATTATTTTTATTTATTCTCCCCACACCCCAATCTCCTATAGCTTTTAAACGGGATTTAGCCTCACAGGTCCAGTGACCCAGAAAACAAGGAAGCGCGAGCGATTCATGTTAATTTTTATTAAGAAGCGATCTTTGATGAGAACAGACAACTATGAACCTCGAGATTCCCAGTGCCGTAAAAACTTGGTCACAATTTGGCCATCCCATTTTAATGTGGGTTTTATTAGGATTAACTATCTATGCCCTCTATTCGGGGCTACAATGGCGACGGACGCGCACAGCAGATAAAGACCTAAAAAAACAATTATTGCCCCAGGATTTTCGCACTAAACACTATCAAATTGGCTCTCTAATCCTCGCTTTAATGGTGTTGGGGACGATCGGAGGCATGACGGTAACTTATATTAATAACGGTAAATTATTTGTCGGTCCCCATCTGCTGGCCGGTTTAGGGATGGTGGGTTTAATCTCGATTAGCGCCGCTTTAGTACCTTTAATGCAAAAAGGCAATGAATTGGCTAGAATCACCCATATTACCCTTAATGCCGTCATTTTAGGTCTTTTTGGCTGGCAAGCCTTCACAGGAATGGATATAGTCCAGCGTATTCTCAGCAAAATGTAAGAAAACCTGAACAGAGAGGATGCGTCATCAGACGCATCTAACCCCATGGGAGAAGGGAGAGGGGAGCAAAAAACTGACACTAAATCCAGTTATTAAAAAGTGATACTAAATCTGGTTATTAAAAACTGATTATCTATTGCTCCTTTTGCCTATTGCCTATTGCCTTTTGCCTGTCCTCATAAGTAGCCTATACTTAACGGATTTAGTATGAGATGCTCCCTAGCCATATCTGCCAATTTTCAGTGAACAGTTCACTGATAACTGATAACTGATCACTGATAACTGATTAAATGCCGTGACTTTTGCCGATTACCCAATGACGACGGAAGAAGCGAGCGAGGGAAGTTTCTTCTAAGGATAAGTAAATCGGTCTTCCGTGCGGACAAGTGCGGGGATTACGAGTATTTTGCCAATCATCGAGTAAATTCTGCATTTCTTCTAAACTTAAAGCTGTACCGTTGCGGATCGCACTCCGGCAAGCGGTGGCCACCTGAGCGGTTTGTAAATCGCCCCCTAAACTTAATTCTAGTAAAGCATCAGCCCGATCCTGCCGCTCTTTTAGTAGAACAGGAATACTACGAATAGCCCAAGAGCGATCGCCAAAACTAGCAACTTCTAATCCTAAACGTTGTAATTGTTCGATTTGTCGAGTAGTTAACTGATTTAAGATGATCGGATTGTCTAACGGCACGATTTCCCAGTTATCCTCTAAACGTTCGTACAAAACCCGCTCATGGGCAATATGTTGTTCCACTAACCATAATCCGTTAGGATGTTCGGCAACTATATAAGTTTGGTGAATTTGGGCTAATGCCTTTAATTCCAGCCGATTTTTACTGGATTTCTCCCCTATTGTATAGGTGCTTTTTTCTTCGGCAGCCTTGAGAATTTGACTGACGCGCTGATTTTGCGCTTTTTCGGGTATATGTTCGGGATTTAGTCCTAACGCCTTGTCTATGGCTGAAATTATCTGTTCTTGCCAAAAAATGAGGTTATGCAGGTATATTTCCGCTTTAGCTGGGTGACGATTCCAATCGATCGAACGAGGGTTAAGATGTAGATGGAGAAAACAAACGGGATAGCGATCTTTAGGGACTGTGCGAGCGAAAGCTTCAAATATTGCCTGTTCTAACTCCGATGAGCGCACCATTCGCCCATTAACAGCAATTCTAACCCAATCCGGTTGATGACGAGAAATGCGATCGGGCAAACCAATGACTAATTCAATTTGAGCAGATTCTGCGTCAGGAGTCGTTAAGTCAAGTTTTAGGGCTGCTAAATCGTTAAAATGCAGAGATTTAACTAATTGCGGTAATATTTGACTGGCATCCTTACCCGGACTGATGCGTAACCAATCTTGATGATCTTGGAAAACCTGCCAAGTAATATGGGGATGACAGAGGGCAAAATTATGAATTAAAGTCTGTATATCCTTTAATTGTTTGTTAATTGACGGTAAAGCTTGACGACGCACAGGAAAGTTACCAAAGAGATTCTCTACCGTGACGATAGTACCGATAGCTATAGGAATCGTTTCTAAATTATCCGGCTCGCCTTGGTGATTGTAAAGACAATAACAACCTAAATCATCGTCATGGCGACTGGCAACCCGCAGACGCGCCACCTGTGCGATACTGTGCAAAGCTTCACCACGGAATCCGAGACTGGTAATCTGCCAAAGATCGTCCCGTTGGCGGATTTTGCTGGTACTGTGGGCATAGCTACACAGTTGCAAATCTTCTCTAGACATTCCCCTGCCGTTATCCGATACTTGTATTCGCCAGTTTTGGGGAGATATATCGATGGTAATCCTATCTGCCCCCGCATCAATGGCATTTTCGACTAATTCCCGCACCACAGCACCTAAAGAGTCGATTACCTCTCCTGCGGCAATTAAATCAATTACGTCTTGGGGTAAAACTTGTATGGGTAAGGTCATCAATTAATGGTTTTAGCCAAGGGCAAACTCGATACATTGTCGCACAGGGGGTGCATGATTAAGGACTCCCCTCCCTACCAATTTATCGGCGATCGCTGCTTCCTTGCCATCCCGCTGCACTGATCAAATATAGCGATAGTCCTGGAGCAAGTCCAATGAGTATGGGCTACATATCAGGAGATGCACTGCTGCAAGGGGAGTGACTCTTAAATTATACTAAATCCGTTGAGCATAGGCTACTTATGAGGAGAGCCAAGAGGCAGAAGGCAAGAGGCAAAAGGGGGAATAAATAATCAGTTTTTAATAACCGAATTTAGTATTATTACAGATGCGTCAGCAGCTGCGTGTAAGCATCCCACCGAAAAACTAATGCGCGGGGGGTTTGGGGGCGGCGCCACGCCCCCAACGGGGGGTTTGGGGGGTAGAACCCCCCAAAAGCTTGGATTGAGTGATAAAATCGGAAGCAATACTAAATCCGTGGAGTATGGGCTACATATCAGGAGAGGCACTCCTGCAAAACGGAGAATAAATAATCAGTTTTTAATAACTGGATTTAGTCTGATTACCGTAGCGGCAAAAATGCTGTTGATAGGCAATAATCTCTGATCGAGATAAGATTAATTCTGGTGATGATAGGGAAGACAGTAGTGAATAAACTAAGCATTCTGGTTTTACACGGACCGAATTTAAACCTATTGGGGAAAAGAGAGCCGAATCTCTACGGTAACGTCAATTTAGAAGCGATTAACCAGTTTTTAAGTGAAGAAGCTACCCGTTTAGGGGTGAATTTAACCGCGCACCAGTCCAATCAGGAAGGGCAATTAGTGGACTGGATTCAGCAAGCATGGGGTCAGCATGACGGTATTTTGATTAATGCAGCAGCTTATACTCATACCAGTATCGCCATCCGCGACGCACTCTTAGGCACAAAAATTGCCTGTGTGGAAGTACACTTAAGCAATATTTACAAACGCGAGTCTTTTCGTCATCATTCCTACATTGCCGATATAGCCATCGGACAGATTAGCGGTTTTGGGGCCGAAAGTTATCGCTTAGGATTATGGGCATTAGTCGATTATTTGCAAAAGAATGGGAAAATTTAAGACAAATGCTGGAAATTCGGGGTTTTAAACCCAAATTTTCGACAAACTAGCGTAGAGGCCGTCTTTGGTTAATAAATCTTCATGGGTTCCCGATTCGACTAATTCCCCGCGTTTAAGGACAAGAATTCGATCGACATTGCGAATAGTGGAGAGACGATGGGCGATAATAATAGCAGTACGATCGACTAAAATCTGTTCTAAAGCTTCTTGAATTAATACTTCTGTCCCCACGTCTAAACTAGCAGTAGCTTCATCTAAAACTAAAATTTCGGGGTTACGAATAGCGACTCTCGCAAAAGCGAGTAATTGTTTTTGTCCTCCCGACAAATTTGCGCCCCGTTCGCGTAAACGGGTATGATAACCATCGGGTAACTCCTCGATAAAGTGATCGATATTAGTTAATTTAGCCGCTGCCTTCACCTGCTCAAAATCATAATTTTCTCCTAAAGTAATATTGCGAGTAACATCCCCAGCAAAGAGAAAAGTTTCTTGGAGAATGACACCAATATAACGTCTTAATTCCCCTTGGGGAAGATAACGGATATCGATACCATCCACTAGAATTCTGCCCTTACTTGGTTCGTAAAGACGACAGAGAAGACGAATAATCGAACTTTTTCCCGCACCAGTGGGACCGACTAAAGCGACTTTTTCACCAGGATGAATAGTAAAATTGAGACCTTTGATAATATATTCATCAGGTTTATAACCAAACCAAACATTTTCAAAAATAATCTCGCCAGTTTGACATTTTTCTGGGAAAGAAATCTCTTTATAATTGTTAGAATCGGTGATTTCAATGGGAATACTAATTAATTCACCAATGCGTTCGATAGCAGTAAAACCAGCTTGAAACATGGTAAATTTTTCGGCAAACTGACGCAGGGGATTAAAGAGACGTTGGGAGAATAAAATAAAAGCCGATAAAACCCCAAAATCAATGGTTTTTTGGAGAATCAAAATCCCGCCTAACCATAATACTCCTCCCACGGCAATTAATCCGATCCATTCCAAAGTAGCTGAGACAGCCGAATCATAAAAAATTGTTTTATCTAGGGATTGACGATAGTGAGTATTGATAGCGCGAAACATTTCAGCGTTAAAGCGTTCGCGGCGAAATAATTGAACAATATTAACTCCGACTACATTTTCCTGTAATTGGGCATTAAGTTTTGATAATTCCTCGCGTACTTGATAGTTAGCGATGCGGTATTGTTTTTGAAAAAAGATAATTAAAACAGTGACAGGAAATAACATCAACACCAACAATAGAGCTAATTGCCATTGTAGGGTAAACATGGTGATGATAATAACTAAAATATTGACCAAATCACTGACAACTCCGATCGCCCCACTAGCAAAAACTTCTCCTAATGCTTCCACATCGCTGGTTAAACGGGTGACTAAACGTCCCACGGGAGAGCGATCAAAAAAACTAGAGGAAAGGGAGGTGACATGGGTAAATAAATCTTCCCGGACATTAGCAGTAATTGACTGACCGACTTTCTGCACTAGATAACCTTGCATTGTCCCTAAAATCAGTCGTAAAATAATCGAAGCTGACAGGATAATAATTAAGGTATTAATGGCTGCTGTTAAGGGCATTCGAGCCAAAAAATCCCAAGTTTGTTCCTTTTGCAAAAGGGAGACCGCTTGACCGATAATTAAGGGTTGGATCGCCCCCGTGAGAGATAGGGGAAAAAGGAGTATTAATGACCAAAATAGCAGGGCTTTTTGCTTTTTTGCGTAGGGAAGTAATCTTAATAATAAGCTCCAGTCATTTTCTTTGACCGGAGGGGACAGAGGGGAGGATGATAGACTCATGAAGTGATTTCCAGTGAAATTCTGGGCAGCCGGGGAGAAATTACGCCCCTATTGTTAACTTTTCTAACAGGCGATCAATCTGGAAATGTTCCTCCATTAATTCTCGAATACAAGCGACTTTTACCTGTTCCTGTAAGCGAATCTTCCCGAAGGCCTGAGCGACGATTTCCACGGTGGTGAGAGTATCTAAATTTACCGAGAGAATCGGTACTTCTAAATCCTCGGCCCGGCCCAGAATCAGGGGATCCGGAGAGATGGAACCAGTTAAGATCAAACAGGTGGTAGAAGTTTCTAGGGCAGCTAACTGTAGGTCTGTGCGATCGCCGCCCGTGATCACGGCCATATTTTCCCCCTTGCGAAAATATTCTAAAGCGGCGTTGACATTCATTGCCCCGATCGCTAAACTTTCTACCATCCAATCTAAACGATCAGGCCGACATAATACTTTTGCCCCCAAAAGATGGACAATTTCCTGAACACTAATACTGCGCAGCAGTTTACTAGCGGGTAACAGTCCTAAAACTTCCACCCCTTGGCGGGCCAGATAGGGTTTCAGGAGAGATTGTACTTCCTCCCAATCATCGGCCGGGATATCGCTAATCACTACCCCCAGCAGCTGATTATTTAATTCCTCTCTTGCTTTCAGCAGACTCTCGGCAATCAGGGGAGAACTATAGCGGGCCACCAATAGGATCGGAGTCTGGAGAATTTTGGCCATCTCCCCCATCGATAACTGAAAAATGCTCCCTTCCCAGAGTGTCCCCGGTCCTTCGAGGAGGATAATATCACTGTTAACTCGATCGAGATAACCAGCAAGAATATTGCCGTAGTCCTGTTTATCTGTACCTTGTAGACGTTTAGCAACGGAATCCACATCCGTATAGATCAGGGGTAAACGCAGCTGTTCGGGGGATAATTCTAGTAATTGCCGAATAAATTCTACATCCTCATCGACCAATTGCCCATCGACGTATCCCGGACAATTGCCCACTGGTTTGCCGTAACTTATCTCTAGTCCTTTTTGCCGCAAGAGATGCGCTAAACCGACGACAGTTCCCGATTTACCACTGAGGGGTTCCAGGGAAGAGATGAGTATAGATTTGGCTGATTTCGCCACGATTTGCTCCTTTTAACCCGTACAATCTCGATTTTTATCCTTCAAATCGCAGCAGTTTCCGATAAAATCCCTGCGAAAAGTCGGCCGAACCTAGCTGCTTAAAGGTTTTAATTGCACCGATGAGATATTCGATCAACTCAGCGTTAATAATCGTCATCTCATAGCTTAGGTCGGCCTGTCCTTCAAATTGTAAACGACAACGGGTCAATTCCGAGGGCAATTTTGATACATACCAAGAGGCCACAAAGGGAATCCCTTCACTGTTTTCTATGCGACGACGACCTTCTAAAGATCCTCCTTGATACAAAGCGATCGCATAGGGCAGGATACTATGTTTGTCCTTGGCATAGTAGGGCATATATACTAACACATCAGCCTTATTAGCGGGTTCTAATTGTTCGATAGTCGGCATAATTAGTTAATTCTTTGCTTCACGGCCAAGTTACCAGTAAAAATGATATTTTCCTTATATTTTAACCGATCGCCCCCGGAATCTCCCGATCGGGACAATTGGCAGAATTTACGACCAGATCAAGTTTCTGTACTGAGGTTATCATCGGGTATCACTGGTATATGAACCCGAAAAACCGTGCCGGGGTAGGGGGAACTTGTTTGCTCAGGATTGGGACTGATAAATTCAATCGTCCCCCCCATGCTGGTAATTAATTCTTTGGCGATCGCTAAGCCCAATCCTGTACCGGGTATATCTCCCCCCGCTTGCACTCCCCGGTAGTGACGTTGAAAAATTCTTTCTTGATCGCTCCTCGCTATACCATAACCCGTGTCTTTAAAAACAATTTCTACACTATTCTTAACATTCTGCACCTCGACGGTGACTTTTCCGCCAGCAGGAGTATATTTGAGGGCATTATCAATTAAATTGCTGAATACTTCCCGCAAACCGGGGATATTGGCGCAAATAAGTGGTATGTCTTCCCCGTGAATCGTTTCTAGACTGAGATTTCTCTCTTTGGCTACGGCCTGGGCCGAAAGGAGCAGCGGATCGAGAATATCATGGAGATCGATCGGAGTTAGTTGGCTGCTGCCAGCAGGCAAGAGAAAGGCAGTGGGGGAAGATTGCGCTTGCAGGAGAGGAATATCGACGGTGGGGTAATTTTCGCTTTCTTGCTGAATTTGGGCCTCAAATTCGGCAATTAAGTCGCGAACTCGATCGCTTTCCCTCAATATACCGGTAATGGCGGGATCGTTACCTTCTTCGGCTAAAAGTCTTTTGAGCAGAAGTTTACCAAAGGTTTTTAAAGCGGTGAGGGGATTGCGGATTTGATGGAGAAAGGTATCGAGGCGCTGACTTTGCCATTGTCGATAATAACGTTCTTCTCCCAATTGCCGATCGAGTACACAGGCTAAAGCGAGGGTTTGGGTGATTTTTTCCATCTGGGTTAATTCCCAACTTTGCCAAGGTCGTTTTTCTCTGGTTGTCACCAATAATCCGATCATGCCCTCTTCATACATTAAGGGTAAAAACAAGCGATGACTGCTGACGGTCTCCTGATTACTCCAGAGGTGGGATAAATCTTCTAACTTAACCGCAGTTAACAAGTCGGCCGCCGGTTGCCCTGGTTGTAAGGAAAGCCGCTTTTTTTGGGGAGAAGGGGGATTAAAAGGCGGATAAACAACGACTGGAATTAAATCACTCGATAAAGGTTCAGTTAAATAAACCGCACTTCTGTCTGCTTCCATTTGCTCCCGCAAAAGTTCCATCTGTGCCTGACAGAGGGCAATAAAATCATTACTCAGGGGAGTCCGGGAGCGGAAGGAGAAGGGCATACCAAGCAAGTAAAAAGTAAAAAATCAGAAAACCTAGATACAGCTAGGGTTGCGAGTTTTGTTTCCCGGTTTACACAGGAGAGAATGGCCATCCCCTTGGGTCGAGGGCAGCCAGCAAAAAGCAATTAGGACAAGGGTTTGGTCACTATTTTAGGGGTGGATCACGGTATATATTAAAAAAAGTTTAAGAATAATAAGTTTTGTATCGGGATTTGGGGCTGTGTTTTTGTCAGAAAAACTTAAACATAGTCCCAGTCTAGCTTCTAGTCAAACTTGTTTGTAATTGGCTTTGTGAGAGACACTTGATTTCTTGGTCTAGAAGGGATATAATCGCTACGGCTTTTGTAACTATCATTACAACGATTAGCCAAAACAGGAGGTAATTGGGTTGGCCAGAAAACGGAAACGTAAAAGTCGCCGTCGTCAAGAAGGACGTAAGATACTTGAACTTGTACCCCAGTATAGTATTGAAAGTGGCGAAGATAAACCCGTAACTGCGGCGCGTAAGTATATTCAAGCTATAGGCATTAGCCCACCAGCTTTATTGATTGTTAAGCGTAACGAGCATACAACCGATCGCTATTTCTGGGCTGAAAAAGGACTGTTTGGAGCGCAATATGTGGAGGAAAACCACTTCCTCTTCCCCAGTTTGCGCGACCTGCAGCCCCAGCCCCAGCCCGTCAAAGCACCGGTAGCAGTTGCCAAATAATTCACAGGACTATTAATCGTATCATGGAAAGTGAACTCGTTTACGGAAAAGTAGACGAGTTTTTTTTGAGGATAAGAGGAGCGGGGACATTTAAGTGATCAGTAATCAGTAAACAGTAATCAGTGAACTGAAAACTCACATCTGATCACCGAAAAGGCGGACAGCTAAAGAGGGAATGGGGTTATGAGAATTTTTTAGCGGTTATTTAGGCTGATTTTGGCTTTAAATCGCTTTAATCAATTAAATTTTCTCATTTAAACCCGATAGGATTGCTGAGGTAATAAATTATTTTCGATCAGGATCGTAAAGTTCAACCTTTAAGGTATGATTGGGAACATTAATTATTTTTTTATGTATTGCACTAGAACGTAGAGGGCAAGCAGCAGTGATTAGAGTAGCGATCAATGGTTTCGGACGGATTGGACGTAATTTCCTAAGATGTTGGTTAGGACGGACTAATAGTGGCTTAGAAGTAGTGGGGATCAATGATACATCCGATCCCCGGAGTAACGCTCACCTGCTCAAGTATGACTCGATGTTAGGCAAACTTAACGCTAATATCGATGCCGATGATAATTCTTTAATTGTTAACGGTAAAACCATTAAATGTTATTCCGATCGCAATCCCCTCAATCTGCCCTGGGCAGAATGGGGTGTAGATTTAGTGATCGAAGCTACCGGTGTTTTCGTTGATGAAGAGGGCGCTTCTAAGCATATTGTCGCAGGAGCTAAAAAAGTCCTCATTACCGCACCGGGTAAAGGTTCGGGAGTGGGAACCTATGTCGTCGGTGTCAACGCCCACGAATACGAACACGATAAATACAACGTCATCAGTAATGCTAGTTGTACCACCAACTGTCTTGCTCCTGTCGTCAAAGTGATTCACGAAAACTTCGGCATCATCAAAGGGACGATGACCACCACCCACAGTTACACTGGTGATCAACGCATTCTTGATGCTAGTCACCGGGATCTCCGTCGCGCTCGCGCCGCCGCCGTTAACATCGTTCCCACCTCCACCGGTGCCGCCAAAGCTGTAGCCTTAGTTATCCCCGAAATGAAAGGGAAACTTAACGGTATCGCCCTGCGTGTACCCACTCCTAACGTTTCTGTAGTGGATTTAGTCGCGCAAGTGGAAAAAAGCACGATCGCGGAACAGGTAAACGAAGTCCTCAAAGAAGCTGCGGAAAATTCTTTGAAAGGAATTCTCGAATATAATGATTTACCCCTCGTTTCCTCTGATTATCGCGGTGTTGATGCCTCCTCGATCATCGATGCTAGTCTAACGATGGTGATGGGTGGCGATATGGTGAAAGTTATCGCTTGGTACGATAACGAATGGGGTTACTCCCAACGGGTGGTTGATCTCGCTGAAGTCGTCGCCAGCAAGTGGAAATGCTAAATCAGTTATCAGTAAACAGTAATCGGTGAACAGTGGGCGTTAATTAGGAGTCAGGAGTGGTTAGTGGCTAGTGATAACTAATAACTGATAACTGTTAACTGATAACTGTTAACTGATAAGTGACAAATTCTCACTGAAAAAGCGCCGATAGATTCCCTCTGTCACCAATTGAGCGGTGATTAGGTTAGCTAGGGCAATCATAAACAGGATCAGTATCTGGTAGGAAGCGGCGTTTAAAGGTTCACTTCCTGCCAATACCTGTCCGGTGAACATTCCGGGTAAACTGACTAAACCCACTACCATCATCTGATTGAGGGTGGGGATTAAACTAGCTCGAATCGCTGCTTTTTGATAAGATGCGATCGCCTGTTGAGGGGTTGCCCCTAAACAAAGATGGGTTTCGATTTCCAAACGGTGACTTTTAATCGCACTGCTTAATCTTTCCCCGGCTAAAGAGGCACTATTCATGGCATTGCCTAACACCATTCCCGTCAAGGGAATCAAGTATTGGGGTGAGTACCATTGTTCTGGTTGAATGATTAAAGCGATCGCATAACCTAAAGTTAGACAGCTACTAATTAATAAAGAGCCGAAAACTAGCGGTAATAGGGCTTTATCCCGGCTATCAATGCGATTTTTAGCAACAATAGTCGCAATAGTCATCATTACTGCCAAAATCCCCAGCACTGCCAGAGGATTATCCAGGGAAAAAATAACGGCGATAACGTAGCCTACCACTAATAATTGCAGGATCGAGCGACCAGTCGCTAATAATAATTGGCCCTCTAGAGCTAAATTTGACCAACGGGAGAGGAGTAAACAAATACCCATCATCCCCAAAGCCCAACCCAAATCCACCAGATTTAGTTCTACTAATCCATCCATAAAAATAAAAGAAACAAATTACAACGATACCTCATCTATAAATAGCAAGTTTATAATTATTTTTGACTAATTATTCCTTCTTTTCGCCGACAAATCCCGATTAGTCTCTAATTTGAGTGAAAGCGCGTGAGTACAATTCCCCCCGTCGATTTATCCCGTCAATACCAAGTCATTAGCGAAGAAGCTAACCATGCCGTTTTAGAAATCCTCCGTTCTGGGCGCTATATTGGCGGTGAAGCTGTGAGCGAATTAGAGCGACAATTTGCCCTCTATCATGGTGTTAGCGATTGTGTTGCCTGTAATTCGGGGACTGATGCCCTTTATCTGGCACTGCGCGCCCTCGGTATTCAAGCGGGGGATGAAGTAATCACTTCTACTTTTTCGTTTATTGCCACCGCCGAAGCGATTAATTTAGTCGGGGCAGTGCCGGTTTTTGTCGATATCGATATTAATACTTTTAACCTCGATGTGGCACTGTTGGCAAAAGCGCTTACTCCCCAGACTAAAGCGATTATTCCAGTACACCTTTTTGGGCAATCTGTCAATATGTCTGAGGTGGTAAATTTCGCTCGTTCTCATAATTTATCAGTGATTGAGGATTGCGCGCAAGCAACGGGAGCAGAATGGCATGGGCAGAAAGTGGGGAGTATCGGCGATATTGGCTGTTTTAGCTTCTTTCCCACCAAAAATTTAGGCGGTTGTGGCGATGGTGGCGCAATTACTACCAATAACCCCGAGTTAGCGGCACAAATTCGCATGGTTAAAGAACATGGGAGCAAGGTGCGTTATCTTCATGAGGTAATTGGGGTGAATAGCCGCTTAGATGCCATTCAAGCGGTTATTTTGCAAATTAAGCTGAAATATCTCGATTTTTGGAATAATCAACGGATCGAGATTGCCCAACGTTATCAGGAATTACTGCAACCTTTGCCTAATATCACTTTACCCGCCGCTTTAGCCGGAGGTAAGCACGTTTGGAATCAGTACACAATCCTAACGGAAAATCGTGACCAAATTCGGGCAGCTTTGCAGGAAAAAGATGTCCTATCCATGGTTTATTATCCGATTCCCCTACATTTACAGCCGGTTTATCAGTATTTAGGCTATAAAAAAGGTGATTTACCCATGGCTGAATTGGCCAGTGAAAAAGTGTTATCTTTACCTATGTTCCCCGATTTAAGCTTTGAGGAACAACAACAGGTAGCCTATGCGCTGAAAGATTGTTTGCATAGTTCCTGAGTTATCAGTGGGAATTATGAATTATAAATTATGAATGATGAATGATGAATGATGAATGATGAATTAGGAATTAGGAAGTGGGAAGAATAAATAAAAATAATCTCCTGACGACCGGCTACTGACGACCGGCTACTGCCTCCTAACCCCACCAATACACTTTTTCAGCCAACCCTACTTAAGCGGTTAAATCGATTAACTTTTGTTTTAAAGTTTCCAATCCTAGCCGACGAATAGCCGAGATAAAAACAGCTTGGGGATATTTTTCCTTAGCTATTTCCAAATCGTCGCTTTTTACCTGATCCAACTTATTAAACACCATTAACATCGGACCGGTTTGAATCGGCATCTCCGAGAGGATTTTTAATACCGAGGCAATCTGACTTTCCCAAGCTGGATGGGAGAGATCCACCAGATGGAGTAAGGCGTCTGCTTCCGTTACTTCCTCTAAAGTTGCCCGAAAAGCATCCACCAGCGAGGGTGGTAATTCATGGATAAAACCCACCGTATCGGTTAGTAAGAGGGGGTGAGATGCTTGGGTGAGGGGATCGGTAATAGTTAAGCGTCGGGTGGTGGGATCGAGGGTAGCAAACAGTTGATCGGCGGTATAAACTTCGGCAGCGGTGAGAGCATTAATTAAAGTAGATTTTCCTGCATTGGTGTAACCGACGATCGCCACACTGGCTACATCTTGTTTTTGCCGTTGTTTGCGTAAACGGGAACGATGAGCTTGCAGTTGATCCACCTCATCCTGGAGACGGGATAAACGACGTTGAATAGTTCGGCGTTCTGTTTCTAATTTTGTCTCCCCCGGTCCGCGAGTGCCAATTCCTCCCCCTAATCTCGACATGGCTAATCCGCGCCCGGTGAGACGGGGTAAAGTGTATTCTAATTGCGCTAATTCTACCTGTAGTTTACCCGCTTGGGATTGGGCCCGTTGGGCGAAAATATCTAGGATCACCTCGGTGCGATCGACCACTCTCACCCCGATTTGGTTCTCTAGATTGCGAATTTGGGCGGGAGAAAGATCGCGATTGAATACGACTAAATTAGCCCCCGAAGTTTGCACCTGTAGGGCGATTTCTGCCACTTTTCCCGAACCGATCACTGTTTGAGGATGGGGATGATCCCGTTTTTGTCGGGTGACTTGCAAAACTTTGCCCCCGGCGGTGTCAACTAAACGCTCTAATTCGCTTAAACCGTCCTCAAACTGGCGATCGCTCATACCGTCGGTGATTAAACCAACCAATAGCACCCGATCTTCGGCTGTATCAACGGTTATAGCCGTAAATTCTCGCTGAAACTCCGCCTCTAGTCCTTCCACTAACTCTAAAAAGTCCTGTTTGCTTAAATCCTCTAGATTTAAGGGCGGGGAGACAGACCAGTATATATTACTATTGACATTTGTTTGACTTTGTGGTATGAGATGAGCCAGATAGACTTGCTCCACATAACCGGTTGCCCCACCACCGCGACGGATCATGCCTGTACCAGTTAGGGTTAAGATCACCAGTGCGTCTAATCTTTGCAAAGCCATGGCGGTTAAACTGGATTCTTTTGGCGGTTCCTGCTTAAGTTCCGTGGCGATACAACGAATTCCGCAAAGACGTTCGGAACCGTAGCGGGGTAGTTCCAAGAGAGAAAATTGGGTTTGTCGGGGGGTTCCCACTCCCACACGAATTACCTGTCCGCGACGGTTGATATAGGTGCAGAGGGGTTGATGGATATCGGTACTGATGGCAGCCAGTCTTTGGGCGAATTCTGGGGTGGTGAGAGTATCAATAGGCAAGCGTTCATGGTACAGCCTTTGTAGCTGTTTCATCTGACTAGCTTTTAGTCCTTGGGTATTGCCGAAGATGGTATCGATAGGCTTTCCTCACAATTGGGGTTTTATGTATTATTGTAGCGATTTTGACCATCGCTGCCCTTTTATTTGTCCTCTAGAAGCCAGCCCTAATTAGGGTAAAATTGGGCAGTATCAATGGTTATTTTGCATATTATGCTCGCTTCTACTCAGGAACTCCTCGAAACCGCTCGCAAAAATATCTATGCGATCGGAGCTTTTAATGTTTATAACCTAGAAGGAGTCAAAGCGGTGATTAGTGCCGCCGAGGATTGCCGTAGTCCCGCTATGTTGCAAATTCACCCCAGCGCTTTGCGTTATGGCAGTTCCACCCTCGTCGCTCTCTGTTTAGAGGCCGCTCGCTCGGCCAAGGTTCCTATCTCGGTCCATCTTGACCATAGCACTAAAGCCAGCGATATCTACGAGGCTCTAGAAGCGGGGATGACCTCAATTATGGCCGATGGCTCTCATCTTCCCTACCAAGATAATCTCGCTTTTACCAAAGAAATGACCCGTTTAGCTCACGAATACGGGGCCGTGGTGGAGGCAGAAATCGGCCGAATTAGCGGCACTGAGGACGGGCTAACTATTGCCGAAAAAGAGGCTAAAATGACAGATCCAGAGCAAGCAGTGCAATTTGTGCAGGCGACGGGAGTGGATTCTCTGGCCGTAACTATCGGTAATGTCCATGGCGAGTACAAAAGTCCGCCCCGTCTCGATTTCGAGCGCCTGGCCCGGATTCGACAACTTCTTTCTATTCCCCTAGTTCTACACGGTGCTTCCGGTTTACCCCCAGAAATGATCGGGCGATCGATCCAGTTAGGAGTCTGCAAATTTAATGTTAATACAGAAGTGCGTCAAGCCTATATGCAATCCCTGAAACGGGAAATTTGCGGGCCAGAGGATAAGGATTTATTAGAGATCGCAGGAGAGGCAATTGCTGCGATGAAATCGGTAATTATCGACAAATTAACCCTTTTTGGTGCTGTCAATAAGGCCCACCTCCACGAAACTCCCTACGCTCAAATGTTAGCGGGATTATCGGGGGTTAGGGACTAGGAATTATAAATTATAAATTATGAATTATGAATTGGGGAGAAGGGAGAAGAGAGAAGGGAGAAGAGAGAAGGGAGAATAAATAAAAATAATCTCCTGTCTCCTGTCTCCTGAATACTGACTCCTGAAGTCTGACTCCCGACGACCGGATCCTGACGGTTAAAATAACTGATCACTGAGATAAAATGCCGATGAAAAAATTAATTCTAGCCACGAGTAACCCGGGTAAATTAGCAGAGATAGGGGAATACTTAACTGATATCGACCTAGAATTGCAGTTAAAACCCGATTATTTAGAGATCGAGGAAACCGGGGCGACTTTTGCCGAAAATGCCTATTTAAAAGCCGCTCAAATTGCCCTAACATTGGGAGAATGGTCGATCGCCGATGATTCGGGATTGGAAGTAACCGGGTTAGGAAATGCCCCGGGGATCTACTCGGCCCGCTATGGTGAAAATGATCGAGAAAGAATCGATCGCCTCGTCAGAGAATTAGGGGATAATCAGGATCGTTCGGCCCGTTTTGTCTGTGTAATTGCGATCGCCAGTCCCGATGGTGAGATTGCCTTTACTGCCACAGGAATCTGCACGGGAGAAATTCTCACCAGTCCTAGGGGTGAAGGTGGTTTTGGTTACGATCCGATTTTTTATGTCCCCGAATACGCTTTAACCTTTGCGGAAATGTCTCCCGAATTAAAAAGAAAAATTAGCCACCGAGGACGAGCTTTTGAGCAATTGCTGCCCCATCTCAAGACTCTCGCGGGTACAAATTCATCAAGGCTCTGACTTGTTCAGCATGATAAGAGCTTCTTGTCAAGGGACTCGCAACAATTTGTAAAAATCCCAGAGACTCCCCGTATTCGCGCCAAAGGTTGAACTGTTCAGGGGTGACAAATTCCTGCACCCCGAGATGTTTTGGCGATGGTTGCAGATACTGCCCGATGGTGAGAATATCACAATCGACGGCCCGTAAATCATCCATCACTTGCCGCACTTCCTCGTCGGTTTCCCCCAATCCCACCATAATGCCCGATTTTGTGTAGGTAGCGGGAACAATAGCGCGAGCGCGCTGCAATAATTCTAGAGAACGCTGGTAATCACCCTGGGGACGCACGCGACGATAGAGACGGGGAACGGTTTCGGTATTGTGGTTTAAAACTTCAGGTTTAGCGGCAAGAATCAAAGCTAAAGCCTGCCAATTGCCACAAAGGTCTGGAATCAACACTTCGATAGTGGTTTTTTGGGAAATGCGGCGAATTTCCTCGATACAACGCACAAATTGACTAGCACCCCCATCAGCCAAATCATCGCGATTGACAGAAGTGATCACTACATGATTAAGATCAAGACGTTGCACGGCTGCCGCTAGTCGCAGGGGTTCCGTGGGGTCTAAAGGTTGGGGTTTTTTCTCAAAATCGATGTCACAGTAAGGACAGGCACGAGTGCAAGCAGGACCCATAATTAAAAAGGTAGCCGTCCCCGCGTGGAAACATTCGCCGATATTGGGACAGGAAGCCTCCTCACAAACGGTATTTAAGCCTAAATCGCGTAAAACCTCCTTAACACTGCCAACTCGTTGCCATTGCGGTGCTTTTACCCGTAACCACTCTGGTTTGACCGTCACGCCTGAACTACTCCGATAATTTTTGCCTATATCTGTAATATCCTAGCAAGTCTCGACCCAATCAAGGCCGAATATGCTATGATGATTTAGCTAAAAACTTTCGGGATGTAGCGCAGCTTGGTAGCGCACTTCGTTCGGGACGAAGGGGCCGCAGGTTCGAATCCTGTCATCCCGATTAAAGACAATCAAGGGTAGATACCCCCGCCTATCGGCGGGGGTATCAGAGTCCAAAATCTATCTTCTATTTAATTAGAACTACTTATTTACCTCAAACAATGAAATACGAATGGGATCAGGACAAGAGCGATGCTAACTTAGAGAAGCACGGACTGAGTTTTGAGGATGCACCGCTGGTTTTTGAGGGTAAATGTGTTACTTTCCAGGATAATCGTTTTGTTTATGGTGAGATAAGATATATTACCCTTGGCCAATTAAAAGGTCGAGTTGTCTTAATCGTCCATACTCCTCGGTCTAATAAAATTCGTATAATCTCAATGAGAAAGGCAAACAATCGTGAGCAAAAAATCTATCAAAAGCGACTTGAAGAGAATTGATACGATGACGGATGAGAATATCGATTATTCTGATATTCCGCCGTTAGGTGATGAATTTTTTACTCAAAAAACAGTATCTTTTTCGCCATCAAAGCAGCAATTAACCATTCAACTAGATCAAGATATCTTAGAATGGTTAAAAGCTCAAGGAAAAGGATATGAAAGCCAAATTAACCACATCTTGCGGGAAGTGATGGAACGCCAGCACCAGTGAAAAACATCGAAAAAAACTGTCAGATACCCCCCCACGCCGGCTCTCTTGGGTTTGCTGGGTAAAATGTATTCTAAGATATAGTCCTGCTGGCGAGGGGGTGGAACTAACCACGAAGACAGGAAGAAACTGTCTTTTGCATGAATGCCTTTTGCCTCTCCTAACCAAGAAATTAATTTTGCACGACTAACCACTTATTTACCTCCTCTAAGCCAATGTCTAGATTATTAGTAAGTCAATATCAGGCGGAAGTTGAAAAGATTGTCCAATATGGCGGCAGTCGCAAGGAAACTTCGATTAGAGTCGCTTTTCAGAATTTATTAAATGACTATTGCAAGGCGCGGGATTTTTTGTTAATTCCGGAGTTGGATTATCGCACTAAATCGGGAAAAGTTGTCTATCCTGACGGGACGGTAAAGGATGCTTTACGGTTAGATTGGGGATATTGGGAAAGTAAGGATCAATACGATAATTTAGACGAGGAAATTGAGAAGAAGTTAGCGAAAGGCTACCCTAATGACAATATTTTATTTGAAGATTCCCAGACGGCGGTTTTAATTCAAGGAGGAGAGGAAAGACTGCGCGTCTCCATGCGCGATGATGAGGCTTTGGATGGGATTATTAATGCTTTTATTAATTATGTACGTCCGGAGGTTGAGGATTTTCGAGAGGCGATTGCTAGTTTTAAGGAAGATTTACCAACAATTTTGGAAGCGTTGCGGGGTTTAATTGCGTTGCAGTCGGAGACGAATCGGAATTTTGTGACAGCGCGGGACAATTTTTTAGAGATTTGTCGTAAGTCAATCAATCCAGAAATTAGCCTAGAAGATGTGCGAGAGATGATTATTCAGCATATTCTGACAGAGGATATTTTTATCAATATTTTTAATGAGTCCCAGTTTCACCGGGAAAATAATATCGCTAGGGAATTACAGGGAGTGATTGAAACTTTCTTTACTGGTAATACTAAGCGCAATACTTTAGGGACAATTGAACGTTATTATGCGGTAATTCGGCGGACGGCGGCGAATATTTATAACCACCACGAGAAGCAGAAGTTTCTCAAGGCGATTTATGAGAATTTTTATAAAGCATACAATCCGAAAGCGGCGGACCGGTTGGGAATTGTCTATACACCCAATGAAATTGTCCGTTTTATGATTGAAAGTGTCGATTATTTAGTCCACAAGCATTTTAGGAAGTTGTTGGCGGATCCAGGAGTAGAAATTTTAGATCCGGCGACGGGGACAGGAACTTTTGTGACGGAGTTGATTGAGTATTTACCGAAGGATAAGTTACAGTACAAGTATAAGCATGAGATGCACTGTAATGAGGTGGCAATTCTGCCTTATTATATTGCTAATTTGAATATTGAGTTCACCTATAAGCAGAAGATGGGTGAGTATGAAGAGTTTGAGCATATCTGTTTTGTCGATACCCTGGACCATGCTGCTTTTCATCTCAAGCAGATGGATTTGTTTGCCATGTCGGTGGAGAATACCCAACGGATTCAAAATCAAAATGACCGCAATATTTCCGTAATTATTGGTAATCCTCCTTATAATGCTAATCAGCAAAATGAGAATGATAATAATAAAAATCGCAAGTATCCAGCGATAGATAAGCGTATTAAGGATACTTACATTGAAGAGAGTACAGCGCAGAAGACAAAGCTATATGATATGTATTCTCGCTTCTTTCGTTGGGCTACTGATAGGTTAGGTGAAAATGGTATAATAGCTTTTATTACTAATTCATCATTTATTGATGCGAGGACGTTTGACGGTTTTAGAAAAGTTGTTTCTGAAGAATTTAGCGAGATTTATATTGTTGATTTAGGAGGCGATGTTAGAAAGAATCCTAAAATATCTGGTACAACTCATAATATTTTTGGTATTCAAACAGGAGTTGCTATTAGTTTTATGCTCAAAAAAGCTACAAAAAATGAAACTCAAACACCTTGTAAAATATTCTATATAGATCGTCCAGATTTAGAAATCGCAACTCATAAACTAAGTTTCTTGGCATCCAGCAAAATAGATCAGATTGCATTTGAACATATTATACCTGATAAAAATAATAATTGGATTAATTTTGCGTATACTGATTTTGAGAGCTTGTTACCTTTAGCCAATAAAGAAACTAAATTGGCTCAAAATATAGCTATTGAAAAAGCTGTTTTTAAAGTATTTGCTCCAGGAGTTGTTACAGCTAGAGATGAATGGGTATATGATTTTAATCGTAGTCATTTAATTGATAAAATAAAATTTTTTATTGACATATACAATGAAAATATCAATAAATATCAGACAGCTACAAACAAGGTTACGAATATAGATAACTTTGTTGATCATACAATCAAATGGAGCGAATCACTTAAAAAGTATCTAAAGGCTTTAAAAACAACAGGATTTACAGATAAATTAGTAATTTTGCAATCATATAGACCTTTTGTAAAGAACTTTTTTTACGCTGATTTTATCCTGAATGATCGTCTAACTAGCTATCATGCAGAATTTTTTGGGAAAGAATTTGATTATAGTAATAGTGTTATTTATTTTTCAGGTACTCCGCTTTCTAAACCTTTCCAAGTGTTTGCATCTAATGATTCTGCTAATTATGATTTTCTTGAAAAAACTCAATGTCTCCCTCTTTATCGCTACGACAAAGAAGGAAACCGCATCGATAATATCACTGATTGGGGATTGCAGCAATTCCAAAGCCATTACAACGATAAAACCATCACCAAACTCGATATCTTCCACTACACTTATGCAGTCCTCCACTACCCGGAATATCGCAGTAAATACGAATTAAATCTTAAGCGAGAATTTCCCCGGCTTCCCTTTTATGATAACTTCTCTCAATGGGTAGAATGGGGAAGCAAACTAATGGAATTACATATCAACTATGAAACCGTCGCACCCTACCCACTAACTCGCATTGATACTAATAATAACCTCAAACCAAAAACTAAACTAAAAGCTGACCGAGAAAAAAATTCTATCAACCTTGATGATATCACTTTCCTACAAGATATTCCCAAAATTGCCTGGGAATATAAACTCGGTAATCGTTCAGCCCTAGAATGGATTTTAGATCAATATAAGGAAAAGAAACCCAAAGATAAAACCATCGCCGAAAGATTTAATAACTATCGCTTCGCCGATTATAAAGAAACAGTAATTGACTTATTACAACGAGTCTGTACTGTCAGCGTCGAAACCATGAAAATAATAGAAGCGATGAGACATTAAAAAGATTGCTTCCGGGAAATCTTATTCTAGATTCTACACCCAGTAAAAACTTTTTGCCGCAAACCCTAAGTAGCTGGTTATAATTAAATTAAAAATGGATTTTAGGTTTGATCCCCCCTGCTCCCCTTGATAAGGTAGGATTGATTCATGAATCAACCCTACTACCTTGATATAGAGGTTTTCATTACCTTTCCTGGTTATACTTCATCTTTATGAGAAATGCCCTCACCAGAAAAATGGCTAATCAATGGGGTAAATAAAAGCTGATAGCTAAAAAAACTGATAACCGATAACCCGGGAGAAAATATAATTGTAGCTACCTATCCATTCCAGATTAATTCCTATGGCAGAAGAAACCACCACCCCCGCAACTCCGGCAGCAGCAGCAGAAAAACCGGCTCAACCTGCGGCTGCTAAAAAACCCAAGGAGCCTACCATCGAGGAAAAACCCTTTGCTGAATTTATCGAGCAGCATTTTCAACCCGCACTGGCGGCAGCCTTGCAAAAGCTGGGTATAACTGATATAAAACTGTCCTTTAAACAGGATAAAATTGCCGTGCAGGGCTTTTCTAGCTCTCCCTGTTGGCAGTTAACCGGCAATTGGCTCGGGGGAATGCGTCAATTTAGCATTTATTTTTTGGAAGAAAACATCAACGGTAAAAAAGCTTTTTCCCAAGCTGAGGGCGGGACACAACCTAGTACACTTGAATCATTTATGATCGATGAAAGGAAAGTTAGTCTCGATTTACTGTTGTTTTACACCCTGCAACGGCTTAACGGTCAAAAGTGGTTGACGAGAAACTAAAATTACTGAGGATTAGCGATCGAGAAGGGGGGTAAAATGAGCATAGACGACCACTGCTTATCGATCGCTAATAGTAATTATGCGTGTATTTGTACTACTTTTTAACGCAGGCACAGAAAACGAAGGTATCCACACCATTCAAATGGGAGCTATCAATAAGGTGTTGATGTTTGAATCGGAAGATGATGCCACCCGTTATGCGCTGCTGTTAGAGGCACAGGATTTCCCGACTCCCACGGTAGAGAAAATTGATTCGGAGGAAGTGGCGGAATTTTGTCGCGATGCTGGCTATCAAGCGGAAATGATTGAAGCGGGTATGTTGGTAATTCCCCCCGAAAGCAATGCCGAGGAGTTGGATTGGCAAAAAGAGGAAGTCCCCCCCGCCGAGGAGGAGTTTTCCGAGATTCCCGATGCGGAGTTGGACAGCATCCGTCGTCGTCTAGAAGGACTTTTGTAATAGACCTCTGGTAAAAATCGAAAATTGTCCTGCTTGGTTCGGAGACAGGAGACAGGAGCCAGTAGTCAGGAGTTCGGAGTCAGAAGACAGGATAATAAATCAACGTTGTTCCCTGTTCCCTGTTCCCTGTTCCCTGACCACTGATAACTGATAACTGATAACTGAAGATGACAACTGTGGGGGAATTGGGCGAAAATTTGGTGGCGGATTGGTTGCAATTACAGCAATGGCATATCCTCCAGCGTCGTTGGCGTAGTGGCGGCGGTGAAATCGATTTAATCGTCTTGTCTAAATCTCAGGCGACTCTCGCTTTCGTCGAGGTTAAAACCCGCAGCGCCGGCAATTGGGATTTAGGGGGCAAATTAGCCATCGATGACCGTAAACAGGGGAGAATTTACGAAGCTGCCCAGATATTTCTCTCCTTTTATCCCCAATGGTCCGATTTAACCTGTCGTTTCGATGTGGCTTTGGTTAGTTGTCAAAAAAGTTCTCTATTAGCTTTACCTGAGTTTTCCCTTGATTATCCCTGTCAGCTACAGGCAGGTTATCAATTGCAGTTACAGGAATATCTCGTGGCGGTTTTCTAAAAACACAATAGGCCCGCCTAGGGAGGCGGGCTTCATCTTGTACAAACGATATGGACTCCTGAAAAATTAACGGACTCAACATAATAAAGGTTTACGGAACCCACAACAGTCTATCTGTCAACTATCAAGATTTCTCAGTTTACCGACTCAGGTGATGATTACGGCTCACTCCATCTGTCCTATATCGAGCAACAGAGGCGAAACCATACTTTACTTTACAAACTTTGAGAATCTGCGTCCGATTTAGCTGTTGCGTTGAGCTAGAGCAGGTGGCACAGGCTCTAGGTCTTTTTGCCTGGAAGGAAGTTGAGTCGCTTCCTTTGTGCCTTATGTTCTTAAGATAACACCTTTGTCAGGACTAGATCGACCTTGTAATTAAAGTTTACATTTATTGATTTTTAGTAAAAATTGCCGTTACAAAACTATGGGAATTATGAATTATGAATTATGAATTGGGAAGTGGGGGAAGTGGGAAGTGGGAAGTGGGGAAGCTGTCTCATCACCCTAAGTACCTAAGCAAAATTAATTACACATTTTGATAAAGCTTTTGCCTCTTGCCTTTTGCCTTTTGCCTATCTTCACTAGGAAATTTATTTTGCACGACTACTTATCACCCCAAAACCCGATCACCCGATCTCCTGACTTCCGACTCCTGATCACTGATTACTGATTACTGATTAGGGACTGAATCTCCTCTTTGTAGGCAAAAGGAGCGCGACTGAGAGCCTCTTGAAAGAGGGGTTGAGCCTCTTGATTTTTGCCCTGTTCTTTTAGTACGATCGCAGTCGCTAAAATCGGTCGGAAATCGTTAATATCCATCTGTTGAGCCTGTTTATAGGCGTTTAAAGCTTCTGGATAATTTTGCTGCTCGAAATAGATTTTGCCTAAAAGTAACTGAACGGAAACGATATCGATTAAACTAGCCGGATTATTGGGATCGGAACCAGCTTTTAAAGCGCGATCAATCGTGTCTTTGACCAGACTAATCGCCTCGATAGAGCGGTTTTGGCTGAGAAATAAATTAGTTAATCTAGTTAAGGCCCGTAGATCTTGGGGTTGGGAGGCCAAAAGGCTGCGATAACTGGCTGTGGCCCCTGCATAATCCTCTATTTGCTGTTTCGCTTCCGCCAAAAGTAGTAGATAATCGGATTGTTGGGGGTTAAGTTGCGCTAATTTTTCTAAAGGTTCGATCGCTTGCTTTAAATCGCCCTGCTGTAAGCGAGTATCTAATAATCCCCGCAAAGCCGTCTGATTATCGGGTTCGCGCTCTAAAACCATCTGATAACCCAGTGCTTGACTGGCTAATTCCTCTTGTTTCACTGTGGACAGATGACTCTGGCCCGAGGAGTGCTGACTTTTGAGAATAGAAGTCAATAGCGGCATGGTCGAGAAAGACAGCAAAGCAAATAACATCAGGACGAGACCGATGGACAGCCAACGACGGTTAGAGAGAGAAGCTTTCATAGACTGGGGTGCGAGGGGACAGACAAGAAAATGTTATAGAAGTCTGGAGATTTGATTAGGGGATCGATCGAATTCGCCGCTCTTTATTGAGTACAATGGGCAAACGGTCAAGACTCAAAAGGGTTTTGACAAGGTTGACAGTCAAAAGATCATGGTTCTTAATATACTAGATGCCAGTAGAGTCGCCCTAGAGGGTTATTGTAACCCCCCAGATCGCGCTTTTGACTTGCTTGATTACTAATTTACTGTGTGTCTCCGCCGCTAGGAGTGTGATATGAATCGTCCTGGGAATCGGTTTACCGAATCACCGAAAACCCCCCCGACCCCTGAAGTGGAAATTCAGGAAGTCTCCGTTGAATCCCCCCATACCGAGGCTGATTTAGCCGTAGAGTCAGCCACCCCCGAAGAAGTCAAACGCCAACAACCGATCCCCCCTCCCAGTCATCTGCGGCAGTATCGGGCGATCGGTCTCGTCTATGGTCATTATCAGCGCTCGGAGGAACAATTAACTAAAGGCAATATTTTAACTGCCGATGGTACTCTGATCGATTCTGTGATTCTCGGCCGGGTGATCAGTTTGGTTAAAAATCATCTCGATCTGGAAAAACCCCATCTTTGGGTGGTTTATCCCCGCACCCGTCAGGAAAATGATGCCCTTCATGTTCAGATTGTCGGTGTTTGGGAACCAGAAACCCTGAAAAAAGAGGATGATCAAGAGATAGAGCCTCTCCTCGCTTCTACCCCGGGTTATTTTTCGATTCGAGGTGAAGTCATCTTTACCGAACGGGAAAATCAAGCGGTAGTGGTCAAAATCCGACAAATGCCCAAAACTGAAGCGGACAAACCCAAGTTTTTTAAACTAAAATTGCGCGGAACTTTACCTAGTAAACCGGTCAGTCGTTTTTGGGATTTTCAGGTGCAACTTAAAGGGGATGCCTTAACTATTTTGGAAGGTTTGGACCTCGGTTTTGCCAGCAAGAAAAAACCGATGGGTAAGGGAGGTTTTAAAAAGCCTTTTGATAAAAATCGTCGTCCCTCGGCCGATAGATATTATGGACCGGAAGGGGAAGGAGAAAAACGACCTTTTACCCCCGGACAATCTCCCGTTACTAGGCCTTCCCGCCCCAAACCCCCATCGAAAAACTAATTTTTTTCTAGGATGGGTGCAGAACCCATCCCTAGGTTTACAGGTTTTTTTCAGGAGTTAGTTGATCCTTAGTATCTAGGAATATAAGCGCGAATTCTATAACTATAATCTGTTCCCAAAATCTCCGTGATAAAAACCGCTAACTGAGTGCCTAAAATCGCTTCATCGGCAGAATTAAAAGATTTATAATCTTCTATTAGCCATTCTTGACCACCATTAACTAGAGTACATCTAAATGTACCAAGAGCTTCGGCGATTTCTGTATGTTCTGTATAGTTTCTCGTTTTTACTTCCCCCGCACTATCTGCCCTCAAACATAATTGATTAAGTTCTGAATGAAATTTGGCAGGAATTTTGTCTAAATCACCCCCTTTAGTCACCCAATGCACAAAAAGATGAAAAGACCAAGGAAGATTGAGGTAGAGTAGATAACACAAAACCAGAATGATTGTTAAATATAAGGAGGAAGTCAGGAATTTATCATATTTCCTTTCTCGGGATCGATTTAGACGTTTGGCTAGATCTAGCTTTGATCTTTTCATGAGTTTTAATGAGTTAAAAGTGATTAAATAAGTAGGTGTTAAAAATTGTCATATCCCCCCTTAATAAGGGGACAGGGGGGGGTCGAAGGTAAAATCTATCTTCTGTTTAATTACAACCACTTACTTAGTAAAAAATAAGATGTGTAACAAAATTCTGCGTTTTGCTCCGATTATCCTGTCCTTGAGTTTATTTATTCTAGCGGTCTGGACAATTAGTCAAGAATTTAAACACTACACTTTTGCCCAACTGTTGGCTAGTTTGGATCATATTACCACAAGTCGTAAGCTAGAAGCTATTTTTTGGATGGCTTTGGGTTATTTGTCGATGACGGGTTATGATCGCCTAGGTTTTTATTATATCAAGCATCCCTTAGCTTTAGGCACTATTATCCGCACTGCTTTTATCAGTTATGCCTTTGGTAATACCATTGGTTTAACCTTATTTTCCGGGACAGCGATTCGTTATCGTTTCTATACTCCTGCGGGGGTGGGGGTGGTGGATATTGCCAAAGTTATCACTTTTACCCATTTAAGCTTTTGGTTAGGAATGTTAGGGATTGGTGGTTTAAGTTTCCTCGTCGATCCCCAAAGGATTCCTCAACTTTTAAAATTACCTTTTTTAACTACTAAACCTTTAGGAATAATTTTTTTATTGCTGGTTACGGGATATTTTTTGTTGACTCTCACCTATAAAAAACCAATAAGAATCGGCCAAGAAAATATCTATTTACCCTCTTGGACTCTTTCCCTAGCTTTGATTTTGCTGACTTTTATCGATTGGATATTAGCCGCTAGAGTTTTATATCTTCTTCTCCCGGGCAGCTACAATGTTTCGTTTTTAGGATTTTTCGGTCTCTATATATTTGCCATGACGGCAGGGGTATTAAGCAATGTGCCGGGGGGAATAGGGGTTTTTGAGTTTATCATGCTGAGATTACGTCCCGAATATGTATCTAATGGCGAGCTTTTAGGTTCTTTAATCGCCTATCGAGCTATTTATTATTTCCTGCCTTTAATTGTCGCTTTTGTCTGGTTGTTGGGTTACGAAGCTCGCAGAAAATAAGGTCTTCAAATTAGCTTAAACGGACAAAAAAAGTCCCCATGCCTTCATAGCTGGGGAGCATCAATCTAGTAGGCTAAAGTTTCTAAAGTTTCGCGTAGATAGGAACAAATGCGAGCATCAGCATCGTCTCTATTTTTACCTGATTCTAGTTGTTCTTGCTGCCAACGCCGAAAACCGGAACTAGCGGCGATGGCTTGTTTTAAATGCTCCCAAGTGTGATGATCTTTGTGAAGTGGGGTGTCAGAAAATGTGGTGGAGTTGCCCATCTTTACCTCTGGTGGTAGGGTTGCACTTGTTAACATAACTTAAAAATCGCTGAAAATTCTGATAACTGGGACACAATTAGCCAGAAAAAGGTGTTGCCTAGCGGGAAAGCTGCGGGGATGCCAACACCTTTTTTGAGGAAATATAGCAGATTTTTAGGAGATTTTGCTGGTTTCTGCCGCTTCTTCTGCCTCCACTGCCGCGTTTAAAGCTGCGGGGGGAATGGGGATAGGAAATACCGACGGCAGGTTAGCGGCGACATCTTCAGGAAGCTGCCCGGGGTGAAAACGACGGTAGCTTAAAACACCCGCTACGGTGATTGCTCCTGTAGCGGCGGCAACCCCTAAAATAAGTTTGTTAGGATTGACATGGAAGGTGGTATTGCTGCCAAAAATGCTTTTACCTTTAGCGAAAGGACAAGCGGAGGCGCTGCCAGCATCAAGAGTACCTAAAACAATGCCACTGACGAGGGTAGCACTAACGGCGATGGAGGTGAAAAAAGTTTTCTTCATAATTGCCTTGGGGATAGGTTGTCAATAGCGATTATCCTTGCATTATAGATATCTCCATCACAATTGTCTATTTTATTTCCGTTGGTGACATTGAAATAATTTTGTTTAAGGATAATGAATTATCAATATCGTGTCGGGGGTAGTCTTGCCTATAACCATCCTACCTATATCGAGAGAAATGCCGATCGAGAACTGTTAACCGCGTTGAAAAATGGTCAATTTTGCTACGTTTTCAACTGTCGTCAGATGGGCAAATCCAGTTTAAGGGTACGAGTAACTCATATTTTACAGCAATTGGGCAAGGATTGCGCGTCCGTAGATATAACCAGTCTTGGTAGTAATGATAATTTATCCCAATGGTATAACGGCGTGATTACCCGTTTGTTTTTAGGATTTAATCTGACGGGAAAAATTAATCTTAAATCCTGGTTGCGCGAGCGAGAGGATTTACCTCCCGTGCAGCGTTTGGGACAATTTATTGAGGAAGTTTTATTAGTTTATTGTCGGGGAGAGAAAATATATATTTTTATTGACGAGATTGATAAAATTCTCAGTTTACAGTTTTCTCTAGATGACTTTTTTTCCCTGATTCGTTATTGTTATAACCAAAGAGCGGAAAATTCCCAGTATGAAAGAATTACTTTCGCTTTATTCGGTGTTGCTACCCCAGCAGATTTAATTCGCGAAAAGACCCAAACATCTTTTAATATCGGCCAAGCGATCGAATTAACGGGATTTAATCTTGCAGAAATTGCTCCTTTAGCTGCGGGATTATCCAGTCAAAGTAATTATCAACCCGACTGGTTAGAAAAAGTTATTTTTTGGACGGGAGGACAGCCATTTTTAACCCAGAAAATCTGTCAGCTATTGCGGGAAAGTAATTTAGATATTGAGACGCTGATCAAAGAGAGAGTTATTAATAATTGGGAATCTCATGATGAACCAGTGCATCTGCGAACTATTGCTGATCGCTTGTTAAGAAATCAAGACAAAGCCGGTCGTTTGTTAGGCATCTATCAACAAATTTTAGAAAAAGGTGCAATCCTGTGCGATGATAGTCCAGAACAAGGGGAATTAAGGTTATCGGGATTAGTGGTAAAAAAGGATAATCAATTAGTAGTTTATAATCCTATTTATCGAGAAATATTTAATCTCAATTGGCTGGAAAAACAATTAGAGCAATTGCGTCCCTACTCAGAAGCGATCGCCGCATGGCAACAGTCTAATTATACCGATGAATCGCGGCTTTTACGCGGAAAAGCTTTAAATAATGCCCTCGATTGGTCTCAGGGGAAAAGCTTAAGTAATCTTGATTATCAGTTTTTAACTGCCAGTCAAAATCTCGATAAAAGAGAGGCAGAAATTAGCCTAGAAACTCAGAAGCAAGCTAATAAAATTCTAGCAATCGCTCACCAAAAAGCCACCAAAAGAATTCAAATTGGCTCGGTAATTTTAATTGCTTCTCTTTTGGGTTCTCTCTTAGCTTTTGTCCAGGTAAAACAAGCGTGGCAGCAAGTAGAAACCGCTCAACTAGGTATTCAATTACAGCGCCAGGGTGATAGTTATTGGCAACAATTTAAATTTGAACAACTAGAATCTTTAATTGCGGCCATGCAAGCAGTCAATAGTTTAAAAAATATCGTTACTGATGACCAAACCCTGGGTAAATATCCTGCTACCAGTCCAATTATTACCCTGCAACAAATTTTAGATCGCATTCAAGAAAAAAACCAACTGCAAGGACACCGGGGAACTATTTATAGTGTTAGTATTAGTCCTGATGGTCAAAAAATTGCCACTGCTTCTCAAGATGGGACGGTAAAAATTTGGAATCAAAAAGGTGAGAATATTCAAACTTTGACAGGTCATCAAGGAGCAGTTTATAGTGTTAGTTTTAGTCCCGATGGTCAAAAAATTGCCACCGCTTCCGAAGATAAAACCGCCAAAATTTGGAACTTGCAAGGACAAAACTTAGTCACCTATCCTGACCATCAAGAATCAGTTTATAGTGTTAGTTTTAGTCCCGATGGTCAAAAAATTGTCACCACTTCCAGGGATAAAACCGCTAGATTGTGGAATTTATCAGGTGAAACTTTACAGGTATTTAAGGGACATAAAAGATCGATAGATGCAGCTAGTTTTAGTCCCGATGGTCAAAAAATTGCCACCGCTTCCCGGGATGGTACGATTAAAATCTGGGATTTATCAGGTAAAATTATCTTGAGTTTAGGTCAAGAAAATATTGAGGCTTTTTATAGTGTTAATTTTAGTCCCGACGGTCAAAAAATTGCCGGAGCAGCGGCCGATAAAACTGCTAAAATCTGGGATTTACAGGGAAATTTAAGAGCTACTTTCCGGGGACATCAAGATTTTGTCAACAGTGTTAATTTTAGTCCTGATGGACAGTTTATAATTACCGCATCTAGTGACGGTAGTGCTAAAATTTGGGGAATGCAAGGGGAAGAAATAACTACTCTCAGAGGACATCAAGAATCAGTTTTTACTGCTGTATTTAGTCAAGATGGAAAAGAGGTGGTAACTGGATCGAGTGATGAAACGGCTAAAATTTGGCAACTGAACAATTTAAATCAAGCTAAGGCCGATAATACCAGTGTTACCATTAATTCCCAGGGCAATATTATCGCTATTGCTAATAAAGATGGTCAGATTACTTTACTCGATTCCCAGGGAAAAAACATTAGAGAATTTGCCACAAAAATGCGCTCAATCTATAGTATAGCTTTTCATCCTGATGATAATCAGATAGCGATTACAGGAAGAAATGGAAAAGTACAAATCTGGAGTCAAAAAGGAACAATGCTTCAAGAATTTACTGCTAGTCAAGTACCGATTTATAGTCTTGCTTTTAATGGAGAGGGAACAGCAATAATCACGGGAACAAGCGAGGGAAAAGTTCAATACTGGCATTTAAGCAATCATCGGACTAAATTGATTAATTCTTGGACAGTTGATGATAGTATTATCTATGATTTGGTGTTTTCTCCCGATCATCAAAAAATTGCTACCGCTACTCGGGGAAAGATTAAAATTTGGGATTTACAGGGCAATCTTTTAAAGGAGATTAAAACTGATTCTTTTCCCGTTTATGGAGTTAGTTTTAGTCCCGATGGTGAAAAAATCGCCGCTATTTCAAGGGATGGTACAGCTAGACGCTGGGACATGGACGGAAATTTGCGCTCGGAGTTTAAAATAGAAGAAGATATCGTCTATGGGATCGCTTTTAGTCCTGATGGTCAAGAGATTTTGATTATTGCTAGGGATGGTCAAAAGCATCGATGGCCCTTAGAAACAGAATATAATTATTTACAAAAATTGCTCGATCGAGGTTGTTTTTGGTTAGAAGATTATCTCAGGACTCGTCCCGAAAAACGAGAAGCTCTATCCCCCTGTACTGGGAAAATAAAACCATTCACATTTTAAACTTGGTTTGACTGGGTGGGGGGTGAAGGTTAAATTAATTAGTTAATTTCTTGATCTCTTCGGTTTGTCTTATGCAACGGACAGGGTTATAAGGGATGAAACCCTTATAGAAACAGACATTACTGCGATTTTTGTCAATTGTTTGCGATCTGGAGCGAACTAATCAATTAAATCTCTTGCCAGATCAGGATTTAGTCGATTTAT
>NZ_JADBTX010000035.1:0-11795 GCF_020245945.1 Microcystis sp. M015S2 | reverse complement strand
CTGAAATGGGGCGAAAGTCTGTGGACTCTGTGTAAGACAGTACATGGTTTTTTAACTGTGGTATGCGACGGTGGTGGAAGCAGAAACTTAAATCGTGAGGTTTAGGAATCGCCGCACTTTTAGGGCGGCGAGGATGTCAACTGTTAAGACCGCAGTTTCCCCGCGACCAACCCCATTCTTCCACTCCCACGGAAATTTGCGAACCGGGACGGACATCTCCTTTGGATAAGTCTATCAGAGTGACACTGACTGCGGCGAATAAACTGCCCCGATAAATCGGCTGTCCTTTGTTGTTGGTATTTTTAAAACTAAGGCTAGAAACTTGGGGAGGTTGACCGGAGCGCGTCCAGCGAATGCGCTCAAAACGTCCATTGATAAATTCTGCTGAATAGGACCAACCGTTATTCATGCGGCCTCGACAAAAAAGCTGTTGTGTGGCCACAGTAGCAGGAATATTGACAGATAAACTCAGAAGGCTGAAGGTAGCGAGAGCGATCGGCAAAAATTTCATAAAAGTTGGCACTATAGGGTCAAATAATCCTATTATAAGTTTTTAGTTCGCAAATTTAACTATCGCGGCCGCGGTAAGTTCCGGTTTTTCGAGGTGGGGAACATGACCACAGCGAGGAATCCAAACCAGTTGATTATTGGGTAAGGCCTGCTGAAATATCTTCGCGTCTTTTGTGCCTAAAATTTGATCGTTTTCTCCCCAAATAATCAGCGTTTCTCGGTTTATTTGGCTTAATTTCGGCAAAAATGCTCCATAACCGCCACTTTTGGTAAAGGAGATTAAAGCCTCACTCCAGTGGGGACAATTCAGGTGCAGATTGGCACAGGTGCAAGCATCAACAGTGGCTAAAGTTGCATCAAAATAGGCAGTACGACTGATATTTTGACGCACGCGGGGATTGGCTAAAAAATTAGTTGCCCACTTATCGAGGGGAGAAAACATCAATTTACCCAAAACTGGGGGGTTAGCTAGTCCTGCGCTGTCAATCAGGACTAATTTTGCCACTATTTCCGGGTAGGAGAGGGCAAAATCTAGGGCCACTGCACCCCCCATGGAAGCACCGACTAAAATTATCGGTTCTGCGATCGCAGTTTGCCAGAAATGGTAAAGATGGCTTTTAATAGTTTTCGGAGATACTTGTAAATCTGGGTATCGCTCAGTAAAACCGAAGCCGAGTAGATCTATCGCCCAAGTTTCCCTATTTTGGGCGAGTAAGGGTAGTAAACGCCGAAATTCCAGCAGGGAACTATCAAAACCGTGCAGGAGAACAAAGGGCGGTTGACCTTGCCCTTGTTGACTATAGGTGGTTAGAATCGATCGAGGATAGATGGGGCTATCGATGGCAATTTGTTGGATATTTTCGAGGAGAGCAAGGGAGGTATCTTCACTCAATCCCTCCCTAACAGTGGGTAAAAAGTTGGGATAATTCACGGATGAGGGCGAAAGTTTGATGAGGCAACAGGCAAGAGGCAGTTAGATATGTGTAATTAATTGTGTCTAGCTACAGATGTTAATAGCTAATTTCGAGGGTGACAGCAGCGCGCAGGGTTTGTTCCCCTCCGATAACCGGGCTACTGGCAGCATCGGCACTCCGAAAAACCGCTTCTGAGCGGGCTATTGGCACGGGATTACTGGTATTACCCACTTGGATAGAAACCGTTTCTTTCGGCACTAAACCGAGGGCTTGTAACACGATTGTAGCCTGTTCTCTAGCTTGTTCCGTGGCTTTGATGAGAGCGGTTCTTTGGGCAGCTGCGATCGCTGATTCTCCAGCAGTAAAACTGACCCCATCGATGCGTGTTGCCCCGACTTTGACCGCTTCATCGATTAAACTCCCCGCTTGGGCTATATCAATCTGAAAACTAATCAAATTAGCCCCGATATAACCGATTAAACGTCTTTGATTGTTGCTGAAGTCATAATTGGGCTGTAAACTAATGCCGGTGGTTTCCAATTTTTCCACTTGACGGGAACGGAGAAATTTAACCACCGCATCGCTACGATTGGCGGTTTCCCGCTGCACCTTGCCCGCTTCTTTGCCTTGAACTTCTACCCCTAAGCGCACTATTGCTTGAGAAGTGGCGATATTTTCTATTCCTTCTCCCGTTACGGTAATTGTCCTCAATTCTCTTTCGTTTGCGTAACTAGGCATAACTAATCCGGTGTTGATGAGGATAAGGGACAGCAAAAAAGCCAAGCAAAATTTTCTGTAATTCATGAAAAATCCGTAGCGATCGATACTATATTTCGATTCTAGCCTTTATTTTGGGCAATTGAGTGGAAGATTATCCCTTTTCTGTCACTTTCGGAATATTGGTGACTAAGCTCTGGGAACTTGAGAAGGGGCCTTTAAGCAATGAGTGTGAAGAACCACAGAGACACAAAGAACACAAAGACCGATCGCTATTATATAAGTTAAACTTGTTACACAAAGAATAAGATATCCGATTGGTTCGCACACTGGTGCTGTTGATTAAAAAGATAAATTCTCAAAACTTGCTATGATCTAACAAGATTGTTAATGCACTTTCTCGGCTTAATTATCCCCTGCAATGACTCGCCAAATTCACGACCAATTTGCCAAGGAATATTTAGAAGAACTCTTAGCGTCTCTAGGGACGATTAAAAAGAGCAAGAAAGTCAAGAGTGAAGTTCAAGAAATCGATGTCTGGTTTGAACCAGCCAGTTCAGCATCAAGGACTGAATTACCCTTGGGCATACTCGCTAAAATGGCGGCGACTTGCTGCTTATTTGAACCCTTCCGTAATCCTCCCTCCGAGGTAGAGATTCGCAGTTGCATCTCAAAGTTATATGCGGTTCATGGCGAGGTCTTGAGGAAGGCGAAACGGACAAACAAAACTCTAACAGAAGCTGAACTACCAGTTCTCTGGATTTTAACGCCTACTTTTTCAGCGAGAATGATTGAAGAAGTCGTGGGAATCCCCCCTTCATTCCTACCAGAAGAGGGGATGAAAGAGGAGTGGGGAAAAGGAGTTTATTTTTCCCCTAGCCTGTTCAAAACAGGAATTGTCGCCATCCATCAATTACCAGTCAATGAGGAGACTTTATGGTTGAGGGTGCTAGGAAAAGGAGGGACACAGAAACGAGCAGTAGAAGAATTAGTGCAATTGCCTGAAGGTAATCCTTTCCAAGAGAATTTACTGGAAATTCTGGCCAACTGGCGCAAGAGTTTGGAATTAAGAGATAATTTAAGTGCCGAAGAACAGGAGGACATTATGAACCTATCACCAGCTTATTTACAACAACGAGAAGAGTGGAAACAAGAAGGGATACAAGAAGGGATACAACGAGGCAGTTTAGAAGGACAACTATCCCTGATAACCAGTCTTCTGGAAGGACGTTTTGGCAGCCTAGATGCAGAATTATCTGGTCTGGTGGAACAGATTGCCCAACTTCCTATCTCGGAACGCACCGGGTTACTTCTTTCTCTGGCTAATTTATCTCGCTCAGAACTATTAGAAAGATTCAGGGAAAATTAAACTTTCAATCCCCCTAAGCTAGGAAAAACTATCCCCAAGCATTTATGGTAGTTTATCTGCTGAATTATGCTCAAATCTCGCTCGCGGAACAGTTAACAATCAACTGACAACTGATAAAACCCCCTCCAATTAATGAAGGGGAATTGTGGGATTTTATTGATGGTATTAAGATACTTTTGTGGTTTCTTTTTCTGTCGATTTAGGTGTCTTCAATTTGCGCTTGAGGGTTGAAGCTGCGCCTAGAGTGCCGAGGGCGAGGAGGCTGAGGGTGGAAGTGGGTTCAGGTACAGTTTCTACATCTGGCGCAAGAGCTTCTAGTTTATCTCCAAACGTATAAACTAAGTTTTCTTGAGTCGGCTCTAGTGTAAGACTAAAAAGAAATTGATCGTTTAATACTTCATAGTTTCCTGCATTCCCACTAAAGGCATTAACTATACGCTGTCCAATCACGTCGTTAGAATCGCTAAATGATAAAGAAAAGAATGAATTGCTTGTTCCAAGACTTATATTAGGCTCAATAATTCCACTTGAATTGGATTGCTCTATGTCTATCTGATAAAGGTCTATTGCTGATGCAATAGAGTCATTAAAAAAGTTAAATGGATCAGATATTTCTCCTGGTGCTACTCTTGCATTTAAACTGATTTTTGGATTGTCTGCAATACTTGGAACACGAGGAATTCCATCAAACTTTGTTCCAGAAGATAAAAATACATCTAGGGTAAGGGTAGAAAAATTGGTAAATCCTGGACCAATGGTTAATGGATCAGATAAAGCTACTGTCATAAAAACAGGTAAGTTTTCTGCTTGACCAGGAAAAATACTTGCTCTCACGCTAGATATAAAATTAAGATTACCACCAGCATCTTGTACTAAGTCTGAACGAACTTGACCTGAGCCGTCTGTACCGTGTAGTTCAAAGAAAAATCGAGCATCGTCCTCATATCTGTGTTGTAAACTTTTAAATCCTAAATCATTCGCTATTAATGGAGGATGAGCAAAGAAAAGATAAAATGTACCCGTTGGTACTATACCGAAAATTTCGAGATGTGGCTGTCCTATTTGCCTACTCATTAAAGTCCTGTTAAAAGAAGTGACAGTCGTGGCGGCAACCAGAGTAGTTGTTAAGAACAAGTAGGAAGAACTTAATAAGCTTCCAAGTACCAGGGTTTGCAAAGATTTTCTAAACATCACTTTCTAATAAAACTAAATGCGATCGCCCTCCCTCGCAGCCAGGTCAAGCAACAACCCAACCCAACACCAAAAGCGGATAGCAAAACAATACACATTCCCCCCCCCCACAACTGTATCCTAAGCTACAGTTTTATAAATATTTACATTCCTCTCCGTCAGGCTTCTTGGGACAGGTTAAGAGCGATCGCCTTCTATCTTTTAGTATTCAATAATGCCGATGACAAGAGCTAAGTTAAGATTGAAGGGCATTCAGTTGTTAACTCATGTAATTCTTGAGTAGGGCGAAAATATGACGACACTACTTGTGCAAGCGACCTCGGCTCCTTTGATGATTGATCTTCCTTGGATTATGCCGATGACGGAGGAGCAGTTTTATGAATTTTGTTTAGCCAATCGAGATTTACGCATTGAACGCAGTGCCAGTGGAGAAGTGATCGTTATGCCTGCTGCTTTTTCAGATACGGGTAATCGCAATTTTAATATAGCTGTGCAACTGGGGAGTTGGTCAGAACTAGATGGAACGGGGCTTGGGTTTGATTCTAGTGCGGGTTTTACGCTGCCCAATGGCGCGACTCGTTCACCGGATGCTGCTTGGATTAAATTAGAACGCTGGAATGCTTTAACAGAAAAACAAAAAGCCTCTTTTGCCCCCATCTGTCCCGATTTTGTCATTGAATTACGTTCTGCTAGTGATACAGTATCCAGTTTGCAGAAAAAGATGGAAGAATATATTGCCAATGGTACTTTATTGGGTTGGTTAATCGATCGCCAAAATCGCCAAGTCTATATTTATCGTCCCCATCAAGAACCGGAGATTTTAAATGCTCCTGAAACCATTAGTGGTGATCCAGAATTGCCGGGGTTTGTATTAGTAATGGCTAAGATTTGGTGAATGCGATCGCTGCGGACTCCTGTTATGAATTATGAATTATGAATTGGGGAAGTGGGGAGTGGGTTTTTAAAGTTGGATTGGGAGTTAATCATACTGTTAAAAAATGATTTAGTATCAGGGGCGACCGGGATTTTCCCACAACTCGATCGAATGTGTTATCATTCTTGGCAAATAGAGTAAGTCAGCCTAATTCAACCGTGGTGTGTTGAAGCGGAGGAACCGAATTTGGGGCGCATTTCAGTCAATGAAAAGGACATCTCTCAGTCCTAGCCCGTCAGCTAACTTCGTCGGCATTGGGGGAAGACTGAAGGGAAACAGAATAGGAGATATTCCTGCAAATATTCTGACTCTTTCAGGATTCTTGGTTGGTACTGCTCATTATCTGTACCTCGATCCTTATACAAGGGTAAATAACATGAATATTGCGGCTATTTTAGTCGCTGGGCGTGCCACAGGCAGGCAAGCGAAAGCTTGGCTGTTTAAGGATGTGGTACTGTATCCGGCGATGGGTTTTATCGGTCTGATTACGCTCTGGTGGGTAATTGCGACTTTCCGAAGTGAATTGATGCCCAATCCTTGGCAGGCCTTGACTAGCAATCTCGATTATATTCTCCATCCCTTCTATCGTCGCGGTCCGGGCAATCTCGGCATCGGTTGGCTATTGCTGGCCAGTTTGCGACGCGTCTTAATCGGTTTTCTGTTGGGAGCATTAGTGGCTATTCCGGTCGGGTTTCTCATCGGGCTATCCCGGCCGGCTATGCTCATCCTCAATCCGGTCATTCAAATTCTACGCCCCGTTTCCCCCCTAGCTTGGCTACCTATCTCTCTGGCCATGTTTGGAGTCGCGGAACCCTCGGCCATTTTTGTGATTTTCATCACCTCCCTCTGGTCAACGATGATTAATACAGCACTAGGAGTCGGTAGTGTACCCAAAGACTATATCGATGTGGCCAGAGTCCTAGAAATGCCCAAATATCGCCAGATTTTAAAAATTATCCTCCCCGCTAGTTTGCCTTACATTTTTACGGGATTGCGCTTAAGTTTAGGAATTGCTTGGTTAGTCATTGTAGCCGTGGAAATGTTAACCGGAGGTGTGGGAATCGGGTTTTTTCTCTGGGATGAGTGGAATCGATTAAACCTTAGTTCCGTCTTTCTGGCGGTGATTGTCATTGGCGTTACCGGTTTAATCCTCGATTACCTAATTAGCCGTTTACAAGTCCTTGTCACCCATCGTCCCGCTAAACTGGGCAGTTAATACCATGATTCGCCCCATATCTAGACGTACCTTCCTTCAGGGATTGGGGACGACTTTGGTTACTGGTAGCCTGACTGCCTGTACTATCAACGCCAGTCGCAACCCGACGGGATTAACCGAGGCAGCCCTAGCCGTAACCCCGATTATCGATCCGAAAACCCTAGAAAAACCTAACCTCACCGTGGGATATGTCCCCGTCAATGATTGCGCCCCCTTCGCCGTCGCCTGGGAAAAAGGCTTTTTTCGCAAGTATGGACTGAATGTCACCCTCAGTCGGGAAGCAAGTTGGGCGAATTCCCGTGATGGGATTATCTTCGGACGCTTGGACGCTTCTCCCGTGGTCTCCGGGGCGATTACCAATGCGAGGACGGGGGCAGAAGGGGCGCGGGTTGCCCCTCTGTGTGGGGCGATGACTATTCATCGTCACGGCAACGCTATGACCATGAATCGGCCGATGTGGGATTTTGGCCTTCGACCTTGGCAAGAGTATAATGGCGATCTTGAGCAAGCGGGACGGCAACTGCAAGCCTATTTCCAGAGTATCCCCCCGGAAGAGCGCATCTGGGCGGTGGTCTTGAGTTCCTCCATCTATGAATACTTCCTGCGTTACCTGACGGCATCGATGGGCATTAATCCGATCGAAGAATTTCGTCTTTTGATTATTCCGCCGCCGCAGATGGTCAACAATATGCGTATTGGCACAATGCAGGCTTATATGGTGGCCGAACCCTGGAACACTAGGGCGATTAGGGGTAACGAAGGGGTCGGTTTTACCTTTGCCCAGGGACGGGAAATCTGGCAAGGACACCCCGATCGCATTCTAGCGGTGATGGAGTCTTTTATCGAAGAAAACCCGAAAACCTATCGCTCTTTAGTCAAAGCGATGATTGAAGCTTGTCAGTATTGCGATCGACCTGAAAATCGAGAGGAAGTAGCGACGATCATTTCCGGGCGCTCGTTTACAGGGGCAAAACCACAATTTACCCGCCCCGGCATCGTTGGGGATTACAACTATGGCGGTTTCGATGATCGAAAACGTCTGGTTGAGGATCTAGCGACGACAATTTTTTTCGCCATGCCGAAAGATATTGCCAAGGCCGATCACGATCATTCTACCTTTCTCTGGCAATCCGAAAGTCTTTGGTTAATCACCCAAGCCGCTCGCTGGGGACAGATTGCTGAAATACCCAAAAATGCCGAAGAAATAGCCAAAAAAGCTTGGAGAACTGATTTATACCGTCAAATCGCCGACGATATGGGTATTATTTGTCCCAGCGAGGATTATTACGTTGTACCAGCAAGGTCTTTTATTGATCAAAAAGCTTTTGATCCTAGCGATCTCGTTGGTTATCTCAACAGTTTTGAAATTCGCGCCAATTTACCTCAATTCTTTTATTTGCAGGGATAATTAATTATTATGGCTCAATTCTCCTCTGTTCCTAACTCGATCTCAGGTTCCTTTTCTGGGGAGGAATTTTTAGAGATTAAAAATATCGTTAAAGCTTACCCTAAAGCTGATGGCAGTAATTTTGTCGTTCTCGATGGGGTCAATCTGACTATTGGTTCCCAAGAATACATTTCGGTGATCGGTCATTCTGGTTGTGGCAAATCGACGCTTTTAAAAATTATCGCTGGTTTAGAACAAGCCTCCTCGGGACAAGTCACTTTAGAAGGAAAGTTAATTCGTCAACCGGGGGCCGACCGCATGATGGTTTTTCAACATTATTCTCTTTTGCCCTGGTTGACAGTGCGAGAAAATATTCGTTTGGCGGTGGATGAAGTTCTTAAAAGTGCTAGTAAAGTTGAAAAAAATAGCCTTGTTAATGAACATTTAGCTATGGTGCATTTAACGGCCGCTGCTGATAAATATCCCGAAGAAATCTCCGGCGGAATGAAGCAGCGGGTGGGCATCGCTCGCGCTTTGGTAACTCGACCGAAAATGCTATTGATGGATGAACCTTTTGGGGCTTTAGATGCTTTAACTAAGCGAAAATTACAACAGGAAGTGCTGAAAATTTGGGAGAGTCACCGGCAAGCGGTGATTATGATTACCCATGATGTAGATGAGGCAATTTTCATGTCCGATCGCATTGTTTTAATGACCAATGGGCCCCATGCTAATATCGGTGAGATTTTAACGGTTCCTTTTACCCATCCCCGGGATCGTCACGCCATGCGAGAAACTCAAGAATATTATGATTTAAGAAATCATGCTCTCGATTTTCTAGAGCGTTATTTTACAGCAGATGAATAGGCGGTGAAAAAGTCAGATAATATCTGTCGGGCCGAAGCATTCGGATAGGAAATCTCCGGTTTCAGCGATAGGTTATTGCCCGAATGCTTCGCCCTTTTTCTATTAAGATTGGGTCAGGGTAGCCAATTCTAAGGCTAAAGGATCAACCCGGCGTAAATTTGCCCCTAATGCTCTTAATTTACCCTCTAAATTATCGTAACCTCGATCGAGGTGATGGAGTCCCTGCACAATAGTAGTCCCCCGGGCTGCCAATCCTGCTACCACCAAAGCTGCCGAAGCGCGTAGATCCGTGGCCATCACCGGCGCCCCGGAGAGGAAAGGCACACCGCGCACTAAGGCCACATTTCCTTTGACCTTGATATCTGCTCCCAGACGCTTTAATTCCGCCACATGACGCAGGCGATTTTCAAAAACCGTCTCATTAACCACGCTACTGCCCTCGGCTAAAGTTAATAGAGCCATAAATTGGGCCTGCATATCCGTGGGAAAACCGGGATAGGGCAGGGTTTCGATATCGGTGGCTTTTAAGTCTTTAGGGATAATCCGGAGACGATTAGGGCCATCTTCCACTACTTCCGGACCGATTTCGTGCAGTTTGGCAATTACCGAAGCTAAATGGCTGGGAATCACGGGATAAAGACTAATTTCTGAGCGGGTAATCGCCCCAGCTATCAGTAAAGTCCCGGCTTCAATGCGATCGGGAATGATATTGTAATCGGTACTGTGCAGACGGGAAACTCCCTCGATGACAATTGTATTGGTCCCGGCACCGCGAATTTTTGCACCCATGGAAACACAAAAATCGGCTAAATCAATCACCTCCGGCTCCTGGGCCGCATTACCGAGAATGGTTTCCCCGAACGCTAAAGTCGCCGCCATCATTAGGGTTTCCGTCGCTCCCACACTGGGATAATCCAGATAAATATTCGCCCCTTTCAGACGACCATTACCTTTAACGCGGGCGTGTACCATGCCGCCATCGATTAATACATCTGCACCCATTGACTGTAGGCCTCTAACGTGCAGATCTACTGGTCTGGCCCCAATGGCGCAGCCGCCGGGGAGGGGAACTTTTGCTTCTCCTAAACGGGCTAAAATCGGTCCAATGGCAAAAAAACTGGCTCGCAACTGGGAGACGAGATCGTAGGGTGCTTGAGCTTGTTTGAGGTCTCTGCCATCAATCTCTAGTCTATCTCCGGTGCGACGGACTTGCACGCCCAAAGCCGAGAGAATTTGACTCATCCGCTCGATATCGGCCAGGGCAGGTACATTACTAATCTGGCACTCTTCGGAGCAGAGTAAAGCCCCGGCCATAATCACTAGAGCGGCATTTTTGGCACCACTGATCTTGACTTCACCCTTGAGAGAGTGACGACCTTGAATTTCTAAATAGGGATGCTCGGTATCGATGGTCATAGGATCATTCATTTATCTTAGTTGGCAGTCTTGGCTAAGGAGAGCTTCGGCAAAATGACACTGAATTTTATCAGATTTTTGAGGAAATTATTGGTGATTCTACCCCGAAAAGCGATTTTTGTCTTAATTATCTGAACTATCTTGACTTATGGATTGTCCGATAGTATAATAAAAGATTGTGAAAGAAAAATGCGGAACTGGCGGAATTGGTAGACGCGCTAGATTCAGGTTCTAGTGTCTGCAAAGACTTTCGGGTTCAAGTCCCGAGTTCCGCATTATCTCCCTCAAGACGCAGTTGTTTAGGGTAGCCCTAGCGGGGTGAAAAATCCGATTGGCTATGATTAGCAGTGTTCAAAACCCTTTAATCAAGCAAATTCGCAAGCTACACCGCACTAGAGAGCGACAGGAGCAGAATTTGTCCTTAATTGAGGGAACCCACTTACTAGAGACGGCTTTAGCCGTGAATTGTTCCCTAGAGACGGTTTGTTATACTGAAAAGTGGCAGCAAAGACAGGGACAATTAGCAGAGAAGCTTCCAAATCAAGCGAAACGAGTCGAGATAGTTTCCCCGGAAGTCCTCGCTTCCCTAGCAACAACGGTTAATCCCGATGGTGTGATTGCCACTATTGCCCGTGATCACCTTCATCCAGTCCCCCAAAATCCGCTACAATTGGGCTTAGTTTTGGAAAGATTGCAGGATCCGGGTAATCTCGGCACTATTATCCGCACTGCCGTGGCTACAGAGGTACAGGGTATCTGGTTAAGTCTCGATAGCGTCGAAATCGATAACCCCAAAGTGATCCGCAGTTCCGCTGGGGAATGGTTTCGATCGCCCCTGGTGGTAGAATCGGATTTATCGGCTTTAGTGAAAAAATATCAAGCACAGGGGGTAAAAGCGATCGCGACTTTACCCACAGCCACCAAAAGCCATTGGGAGATTGATTTTACCCGTCCGACTTTAATATTATTAGGCAATGAAGGAGCCGGTTTATCACCCCAATTAGCGACTTTAGCCGATGAAACGGTGAAAATTCCCCTCTTTGGTGGTGTGGAATCTTTAAATGTTGCGATCGCTACTGCTGTCATCCTCTACGAAGCTAGAAGACAATTATCCTACAGTAGTGGACTGTTTTAGCTAATTTGGTGCAATAGATTCTCCCGATTCCTCTTCCTCAAACACAGGATAAAGATGTTTCAGCTTGACCCTAGCATCGCTGGTCGTAAACGTCCATATTACTGTAGATGCAGTCTGATTACGTTCTTTTTGCCATGTT